>DAORSF010000204.1:0-4863 GCA_035443405.1 Burkholderiaceae bacterium
CTCGAGAACCGCGACATCTCGCTGGTGCACTCGATGATCCCGCTCGGCTCGTGCACGATGAAGCTGAACGCGGCCTCCGAGATGGCGCCGGTCACCTGGCCGGAGTTCGCCGACCTTCACCCGTTCGCGCCGCGCGAGCAGGCCGCCGGGTACGCGGCGATGCTGGACCAGCTCGGCCGCTGGCTCGCCGAGATCACCGGCTTCGCCGCGGTCTCGTTCCAGCCGAACTCGGGCGCGCAGGGCGAGTACGCGGGGCTGCTGGCGATCCGGCACTACCTCGCCGCGCAGGGGCAGTCGCACCGCGACGTCTGCCTGATTCCGGCTTCGGCGCACGGCACCAACCCGGCCTCGGCGCACATGATGGGCCTGCGCGTCGTGGTCGTCGCCTGCGACGCGCAGGGCAACATCGACGTCGCCGACCTGGGCCGCAGGATCGCCGAGCACCGCGACGCGCTCGCCGCGCTGATGGTCACCTACCCGTCGACGCACGGCGTGTTCGAGGCGTCGATCGCCGAGGTCTGCCGCTCGGTGCACGAGGCGGGCGGCCAGGTCTACATGGACGGCGCGAACCTCAACGCGCAGGCCGGGCTCACGAAACCGGGGCTGATCGGCGCCGACGTCTGCCACATGAACCTGCACAAGACCTTCTGCATCCCGCACGGCGGCGGCGGCCCCGGGATGGGCCCGATCGCCGTTGCGGCGCACCTGGCGCCTTACCTGCCGGCCGAGCCGTTCCCGCTGCCCGCGACGAGCACCAGCGCGCGCGAAGTGGCCAGGGCCGCGGCCGGCGACGCCGCGGTGTCCGCGGCGCCGTTCGGCAGCGCGCTGATCACCACGATCTCGTGGATGTACATCCGCATGATGGGCGCGAGCGGCATCCGCAAGGCCACCGAAGTCGCGATCCTGAACGCGAACTACGTCGCGCAGCGGCTCGCGCCGTACTTCCCGGTGCTGTATCGCGGCCAGAACGGCGAGGTCGCGCACGAGTGCATCCTCGACATGCGCAACCTGAAGACCGACTACGGCGTCAGCGCCGAGGACGTCGCCAAGCGGCTGATGGACTACGGTTTCCACGCGCCGACGCTGTCGTTCCCGGTCGCCGACACGCTGATGGTCGAGCCGACCGAGTCGGAATCGAAGGCCGAGCTCGACCGCTTCTGCGAGGCGATGATCGCGATCCACGGCGAGGTGCGACGCATCGCCTCGGGCGAACTCGACCGCGAGGACAACCCGCTGAAGGGGGCGCCGCACACCGCGGCCGAGATCGCCGGCGAATGGACGCACCGCTACAGTCGCGAGGAGGCGGCCTTTCCGCTGTCCTGGGTGCGCGAGGCCAAGTTCTGGCCGAGCGTGAAGCGCATCGACAACGCCGCGGGCGACCGGCACCTGGTGTGCACCTGCCCGCCGGTGTCCGACTACGTCGTGGAAGGGAGCGCGCAATGAGCCAGGCAACCGGTGGCGCGTTGCGGCGCATCCCGCTGCACGCACTGCACGCCGAGCACGGCGCCAAGTTCGGCGCCTTCGCCGGCTACGAGATGCCGATCCAGTATCCGGGTGGCCTGAAAGCCGAGCACCTGCACACCCGCGACCGCGCCGGCCTGTTCGACGTCTCGCACATGGGCCAGCTGCGGATCCGTGCCGCCGACGACCGGCCGGCGACGCTGCACGCGCAGCTCGAGGCGGCGCTGCCGGTGGACTTCGAGGGCTGGGCGCACGCGACGCAGCGCTATTCGCTGCTGCTCAACGAGCGCGGCGGCATCGAAGACGACCTGATGCTGGTGCACCTCGTCGACGGCGCCCGCGCCGAGGTGCGCATGGTGGTCAACGCCGGCAACCGCGACGCGGACCTGCGATGGCTGCGCGAGCGCTGCCCGACACTGCGCATCGACTGGGTCGACGCGGTGCTCGTCGCGCTGCAGGGGCCGGCCGCCGAAGCCGCGCTCGCGGCGCTCGATCCGGCGGCGGCGACGCTGCGATTCATGCAGGCGGCGACGCTGCACCTCGCCGGCGCCGAGTGCTTCGCCACCCGTTCGGGCTACACCGGCGAGGACGGCTACGAGATCTCGCTGCCGCTCGCGCGGGCCGAGTCGATCGTGCGCCGCCTGCTCGCCAATCCGGCGGTGCAGCTGGCCGGGCTGGGCGCGCGCGACACGCTGCGGCTCGAAGCCGGCCTGCCGCTGCACGGCAGCGACATCGACGCCACGACGAACCCGGTGGAGTCCGGCCTGGCGTTTGCGATCCCGCGCTCGCGCCGCGCGGGCGGCGCGAAAGCCGGCGGCTTCCCCGGCGCGGACGCGATCCTCGCGCAGCTCGCCGAGGGCCCGCCGCGCAGGCTGGTCGGGCTGGTGGCGCACGAACCGGTGCCGATCCGCGCGCACGCGGCGATCGTCGCCCCGGACGATCGCCAGGTGGGCGAGGTCACCAGCGGCACCGTGTCGCCGACGCTCGGGCATCCGGTGATGCTGGCGCGCGTCGAGCGCGGCGCGCTCGACGACGCGACCCGCGCGCCGCTGCGCGCGGTGGTGCGCGACCGCCGCCCGGGCGTGATGCCGACGCCGTTGCCGTTCGTGCCGAAGCGCTACAAGCGCTGAAGCAGGGAAAAGATGGGGGAAAGACACGGGCGACCCCGGGGCCTCGGGGTTTCCCGTAGCCTGCCAGCGCCGCCTTGAGTCGGGTTGCGCCTTGTGCGTAGACTCCCGCGATACCCTCGAGAGGAGACCCGACATGAAGACGTCCTGCATCGCCCCCCTGCTGACCGCGGCCGCGCTGCTCGCGCCGGCCATCGCATCGGCCGGCCCAACCCTGGACGCCGTCAAGCAGAGAGGTGCGCTGCGTTGCGGCGTCAACACCGGCCTGATCGGTTTCTCGACGCCGGACAGCCAGGGCAAGTGGACCGGCATCGACGTCGACTTCTGCCGGGCGGTGGCGGCGGTCGTGCTCGGCGACCCGAACAAGGTCCAGTTCGTGCCGACCAACACGCAGAACCGCTTCACGGTGCTGCAGTCGGGCGAAGTCGACATCCTGTCGCGCAACACGACCTGGACCGCGAGCCGCGACGCGACGCTCGGCGCGGTGTTCGCCGGCACGATCTTCTACGACGGCCAGGGCTTCATGGTGAAGAAGTCGGCCAACATCAAGAGCGCGACGCAGCTCAACGGCGCGACGATCTGCGTGCAGCCGGGCACGACCACCGAGCTGAACCTGAGCGACTACTTCCGCACCAAGAAGATGACGTTCCGGCCGGTGGTGGTCAACGAACTGCAGCAGGTCGAGCAGGCGTTCTTCTCGGGCCGCTGCGACGTCTTCACGACCGACATCTCGGGCCTGGCGGCGACGCGGCTGAAGGCGCCGAACAAGGACGACTACGTGATCCTCCCCGAGGCGATCTCCAAGGAGCCGCTAGGCCCGCTGGTGCGGCGTGGCGACTGGGAGTTCTACAACATCGTCAAGTGGACGCTGTTCGGCCTGATCGAAGCCGAGGAGTACGGCGTGTCGTCGGCCAGCGTCGACAAGCTGAAGTCCGAGAGCAAGGATCCGCCGATCCAGCGGCTGGTCGGCACGTCGGGCGACATCGGCAAGGGGATGGGCCTCGACAACGACTGGCTGGTGCGAGCCGTCAAGGCGGTCGGCAACTACGGCGAGATGTACGAACGCAACGTCGGCCCGATCGGCATCGCGCGCGGCATCAACGCGCAGTGGCGCGACGGCGGGCTGATGTACGCGCCGCCGATCCGCTGACCGGACACGCCGCCACCGTCCCCATCCCCGCGGCCGCTCGCCGATCAGACCGATCGCGCGCATGTTCCACAGCGAGCGCGCCCGCGGGATTCTCTACCAGGTGCTGCTGCTGGCGGCCGTCGTCGGCGTCGGCTGGTACCTGGTCTCGAACACGCTGCACAACCTGTCGACGCGGCAGATCCAGGTCGGCTTCGACTTCCTGTCGCGCGAAGCCGGCTTCGAGATCGCCGAGTCGCACATCGCGTACGACGCGTCGAACGCCTACGGCCGCGCCTTCGTCGTCGGCCTGTTGAATACCCTTTGGGTGTCGTTTCTCGGCATCGTCGTCGCAACGGTGGTCGGCACGCTGGTCGGCGTCGCGAGGTTGTCGCCGAACTGGCTCGTGGCGCGCTTCGCGTCGGCCTACGTCGAGTTCATGCGCAACATCCCGTTGCTGCTGCAGCTGTTCGTCTGGTACGGCCTGCTCACCGAGCTGCTGCCGCCGGTGCGCGAGGCGATCGCGTTCGGCGAGCTCGCGTACCTGAGCCAGCGCGGCCTGCGCTACGCGTGGCCGCAACCGGCCGAAGGATGGACTGCGGCCAGCTGGGCCCTCGCCGCTGCGATCGCGCTCGCGTTCGGCTGGCGCGCGCTGTCCCGTCGTCGGCAGCGCGCCACGGGCGCGCAATGGCCCGTCTTCTGGCCATCGCTCGCGCTGCTGGCCGGATTGCCGACGATCGCATGGTTCGCCGGGGGCGCGCCGACCGCGCTCGATGCGCCTCGACTCGGCGGCTTCGACTTCCAGGGCGGCCGGGCGCTGTCGCCCGAGTTCCTCGCGCTGCTGATCGGCCTGTCGACCTACACCGCGGCGTTCATCGCCGAAGTGGTGCGCGGCGGCATCCTGGCCGTGCCGCATGGCCAGTCCGAGGCGGCGATGGCGCTCGGCCTGAAGCCCGGCCAGCGATTGCGACTGGTCACGCTGCCGCAGGCGCTGCGCGTGATCATTCCGCCGCTGACCAGCCAGTACCTGAACCTGACCAAGAACTCGTCGCTGGCCGTCGCGATCGGTTACCCGGACCTGGTCGCGGTCGCCAACACGACGATGAACCAGACCGGCCAGGCGATCGAGGCGATCGCGATCCTGATGGC
>DAORSF010000205.1:0-2736 GCA_035443405.1 Burkholderiaceae bacterium
TCATCTGGCAGCCGACGCCGCAGAACGGGCACAGCGAGTCGACCTGGCGTTCGGACGCGCGAGGCGCCACCGCAACACGTCCTTCGGCGTCGCCGCCGAGCAGTCGCGGCATCAACGCACCGGTCGGGCAGGCCTGCACGCACTCCCCGCAACCGACGCAGGTGGACGCGCCCATCGGGTCGTCGAGGTCGAAGACGATCTTCGCGTGCTCGCCCCGCCACGCGTAGCCGATCACGTCGTTGGCCTGCTCCTCGCGGCAGGCGCGCACGCAGCGCCCGCACTGGATGCAGGCGTCGAGTTGCACCGCGATCGCCGGATGGCTGAAGTCCGGTCCGGGTTGCTCGCGCGCGGCGAAGCGCGGCGCACCGACCCCGAGCACCTGGGCCCAGTGCCGCAACTCGGAGTCCTCGCGTCGATCCGCCTCGGGCGCATCGGCGAGCAGCAGCTCGACCACCATCCGTTGCGCGGCTCGCGCGCGATCGCCGTGCGCGCGCACCTGCATGCCGGGCGTCGGCGCGCGGCAGCACGACGGCGCGAGCACCCGCTCGCCTTCGATCTCGACCGCGCAGGCCCGGCAGTTGCCGTCGGGGCGGTAGCCGTCGCGGTGGCACAGGTGCGGAATCTCGACGCCGTGCCGCCGCGCAGCCGCCAGGATGGACTCGCCCGCGATCGCGTCGATGCGGCGTCCGTCGAGTTCGAACGTGACCGTCGCCGGCGCCGCGGTCGGCGCCTTGCCCGCCGTGCTCATCGCTTGCCCCCGGAGCCCGCTTCGAGCTCGTGCGCGAAGTGACGCAGGACCGACAGCACCGGGTTCGGCGCCGCCTGACCGAGGCCGCAGATCGACGCGTCCATCATCGTCGTCGACAGTTCGCGCAGCAGCGCGACGTTCCAGCCGGTCGACGCGATCTCGCGCAGGGCCTTCGCCGTGCCGACGCGGCACGGCGTGCATTGGCCGCAGGACTCGTCGGCGAAGAACGACAACAGGTTGCGCGCGGCATCGACGGCACTGTCGCGCTGCGAGAGCACGATCACCGCCGCCGAACCGATGAACGCACCGTGCGGCTGCAGCGTGTCGAAGTCCAGCGGCTCGTCGGCGAGCGCCGCCGGCAGGATCCCGCCCGACGCGCCGCCCGGCAGGTACGCATAGAGCTCGTGCCCCGGCAGCATGCCCCCGCAGTACTCGTCGACCAGTTCGCGCACGCTGATGCCCGCCGGCGCCAGCTTGACGCCGGGCTCGCGCACGCGTCCCGACACCGAGAACGAGCGCAGGCCGCGGCGACCGCGCCGCCCGTGCGACGCGAACCAGTCTGCGCCGCGCTCGAGGATCTCCGGCACCCAGTGCAGCGTCTCGACGTTGTGCGCCAGCGTCGGGCGACCGAACAGCCCGACCTCGGCCACGTACGGTGGCCGCAGCCGCGGCATGCCGCGCCGCCCCTCGATCGACTCGATCAGCGCACTCTCCTCGCCGCAGATGTAGGCGCCCGCGCCGCGCCTGAGATGCATCGGCGGCAGCGGGTGGCCGGTGACCGGTGGATCGCGGCGCAGCGCGTCGAGCTCGCGTTCGAGCAACGCGCGCACGCCCGCGTACTCGTCGCGCAGGTAGATGTAGCAGGCGTCGCAACCGGCCACCGATGCCGCGATCAGCATTCCTTCGAGCATCCGGTGCGGCGCCCGTTCGAGGTAGTGGCGATCCTTGAAGGTGCCCGGCTCGCCCTCGTCGGCGTTGACGACCATCAGGCGTGGCGCCGGCTGCGCGGCGACGATGCGCCACTTGCGAGCGATCGGGAAGCCGGCGCCGCCCAGCCCGCGCAGGCCGGACGATTCGAGCTCGCCGAGCACCGATTCGCGATCGCGCGACCCCTGCAGCACGCGCGCCAGCTGTGCGTAGCCGCCGGCCGCGCGGTAGGCCGCGTAAGCCTGCGCGCCGGGCAGCGGACAGTCGCGATCGCCGTGCGCCACCGCAGCCGCGACCGATTCGACGTCGGCCGGCGCCACCGGCCGGCGCCCGACCACTGCCGCTGGCGCTTCGGCGCAGCGCCCGATGCACGGCACGCGCTGCACGCGCACGTCGCGCCCGAACCGTGCGGCGAGCCCCGCGACCAGCGCCTCGGCTCCCGCCAGCCGGCACGACAGCGAATCGCACACCCGCACCGTCAGCGCGGGCGGCCGGGCAGCGCCGTCGCCGACGACGTCGAAGTGGTGATAGAAGCTCGCGACTTCGAAGACCTCGGCCTGCGACAGCCGCATCAGCGTCGCGAGCGCGGCCAGCATCGGCGCCGGCAGGCAGCCCTCGGCATCCTGGATGCGATGCAGGTGCTCGATGAGCAGGTCGCGACGCAGCGACTGGCCCTCGAGCAGCGCGCGCACGCGCTGCAGGGCGGCCGGATCGACCTGCCGCCCCTTGCGCTGGCCGACCGGCCGCCGGAACTGGACGACTTGCATGGCTGCGACTCTACCAGCCTCGCGGGCCGGCGACGTCGCAACCCTTCAGAGCGCGAGTTCGACCTGCTCCAGGTGTTCGGGAACGCGCACCCTCGCCCGCCAGCCGAGCTCGGCCTCGATGCGCACGCGCAGGCGGTCGGCGGCCTCGGGCTCGCCGTGGGTGACGTAGACCTGCTTCGGCGGCGAGCGGAAGCCGCGCATCCAGTCGATCAGTTCGTCGCCGTCGGCATGCGCCGAGAAGCCGTCGAGCTGCGTGACGCCGGCGCGCACCGGGTGCCAGTCGCCGTGGATCTT
>DAORSF010000205.1:2836-4849 GCA_035443405.1 Burkholderiaceae bacterium
TCGGGATCGTCGTCGGTGTGGTCGCGATCACCGTAGGTCGACTCGACGATCAGCGTGTCGGCCGCCTCGACCTTGTGCGGTGCCTGCATCACCAGGTCGTTCGGGCGGCCGAGGTCGCCGCTGAACACCAGCGAGCGATGGCCGCGCTGCACCCGCACGATCGCGGCACCGAGCAGGTGCCCCGCCGGCAGGAAGCGGCCCACGAGGTCGTCGCCGAGGTCGAAGTCTTCGTGGAAATCAACCGCGACGATGCGCGACAGCGCGCGATCGGCATCCTCCGACGTGTACAGCGGCAGCGCCGGCTCGTGCTTCGAGTAGCCGTGCCGGTTCGCGAACTCGGCCTCTTCCTCCTGCAACCGGGCGCTGTCGCGCAGCAGGATCTCGCACAACTCGCGCGTCGCCTCGGTGGCGATGACCTGTCCGCGAAAACCGTCGCGCACCAGCGCCGGCAGGTAGCCGCTGTGGTCCAGATGCGCGTGGCTGAGCACCACCCGGTCGATGTCGCGCGGCGGCAGCGGGAACGGCGCCCAGTTGCGCTCGCGCAGCTTCTTGAAACCCTGGAACAGACCGCAATCGAGCAGGATCTGCCGGCCGCCCGAGTCGAGCAGGTAGCGCGAGCCGGTGACCGTGTCGGCGGCGCCGGCGAAGGTGAGCTTCACTGGAAGAAATCCTTCACTTTGTCCATCCAGCCCTTGGTCTGCGGACTGTGCTTCGGGTCCTTCAGCGACGCCTCGAGTTCCTGCAGCAGCTGCTTCTGCTTGTCGGTGAGACGCACCGGCGTCTCGACGACCACGTGCGCATACAGGTCGCCGGGGTAGCTGGAGCGGATGCCCTTGATGCCCTTGCCGCGCAGCCGGAACTGCTTGCCCGACTGCGTGCCCTCGGGCAGCTCGATCTCGGCGCGGCCGCTCAGCGTCGGGATCTGCACCTTGCCGCCGAGCGCCGCCGTCGTGATGCCGATCGGCACCTCGCAGTGCAGGTCGTCGCCGTCGCGCTGGAACACCGGGTGCTCCTTGACGTGGATCTCGACGTACAGGTCGCCCGGTGGGCCGCCGTTGAGGCCGGGCTCGCCGTTGCCGGCCGAGCGGATCCGCATGCCGTCGTCGATGCCCGCAGGAATCTTGACCTCGAGCGTCTTGTTCTTCTTCACGCGGCCCACGCCGTCGCAGCTGGTGCACGGTTCGGGAATCACCTTGCCGCTGCCATGGCAGGTCGGGCAGGTCTGCTGGATCGAGAAGAAACCCTGCTGGACCCGGACCGCGCCCTGCCCGCCGCAGCCGTGGCAGACCTTCGGCTTCGTCCCGGGCTTGGCGCCGCTGCCGTTGCAGGCCGTGCAGCCCTCCCAGCTCGGCACGCGGATCTCGGACGCGTAGCCGTTGGCGGCCTGCTCGAGGGACACCTCCATCGCATATCGAAGGTCCGCGCCGCGGTAGACGTTGCTGCGCCCGCCGCCTGCGCGCTGGCCGCCGAAGATGTCGCCGAAGATGTCGCCGAACACGTCGGCGAATCCGCCGAAACCCTGACCGCCCGCGCCACCCCCGAATCCCGTGTTGGGGTCGACACCGGCATGCCCGAAACGGTCGTACGCCTCGCGCTTGGCCGGATCGGCCAGCATCTCGTAGGCTTCCTTGACCTCCTTGAACTTCTCCTCGCCGTCCTTGCTGTCCGGATTTCGGTCCGGGTGGTACTTCATCGCGAGCTTGCGATAGGCCTTCTTCAGTTCGTCGTCGGTCGCGTTCTTCGCGACGCCGAGGACTTCGTAGTAGTCACGCTTTGCCATTGTTCGGAGGGAAGGGAGAAGGGGGAACGGAGAAGGGTCAGGAGCCGGCGCGCCGGCGCACCGACGCCCGCAGACCCATCAGCATTCCGCTCACGTCGTCCAGTGTCTTCCGCAGCTCCTCTGTCTGGTCGAAATAGCCGGGTCGCCGTCCCGTCGTGGGGTCGCTGCTCCCTCCTCGTCCCTCAAGCGTCGCGTTTCACTTCCTTGAAATCGGCATCGACCACGTCCTCGTC
>DAORSF010000206.1:0-4816 GCA_035443405.1 Burkholderiaceae bacterium
CACCTTCATGCCGTTGATCGTGATCGGTTCGAGAAGTTTCATCACCACTCTCCGCGCTGCGCAATTGGTTCAAGCTTAAATCAAATGCGCCGCGCGGCGTGCGGCGCAGTGGCCCCGGCTCGCGCCCGGTTGATTCACATCAAGCGTGCCGGGTCGAACCGTGCAGGCGGGCACCCTCGGCCGGATCCCGGCGAGCCGAATCCCCGTACCAGCGTGTTTTCCGGACCGCCATCCGCGATACTTCCAGGCTCGCGGCGATCTCCAGGTCGCCCGGCCGCGCGACGTCACCAATGACGCCGTGACGTTGCCGACCCCGCGTGCGGATCACCGGAGTACTCGAGCAACTGGCAGACATCGCACATGCCGACGCACCGACCGTTCCACCTGATGGCGAAGCCCATCGGCCCGCAGTGCAACCTGCGTTGCCGCTACTGCTTCTATCTCGAGAAGGAGGCCCTGTTCGCGCCGCGCAGGCCGCGACGCATGAGCGACGAGACGCTCGAGATCTTCGTGCGCCGACTCATCGAGTCACAGCCCGGCACTCGCGTCGGCTTCGCGTGGCAGGGAGGGGAGCCGACGCTGCTGGGGATCGACTACTTCCGAAAGGCCGTGGCGCTGCAGCGCAAGTACGCGGACGGCAAGACGATCGAGAACGCGCTTCAGACCAACGGCACACTGCTCGACGACGCATGGGGCGCTTTCCTGGCGGACAACGGCTTCCTGGTCGGCATCAGCATCGACGGCCCGCGAGCACTTCACGACCGGAACCGGTTCCGACCGCACGGGCGCGGCAGTTGGGCGGCGACGATGCGCGGCCTGGCGGCGCTGCGTCGCCACAACGTGGAGTTCAATACCCTGACCTGCGTCAGTCGCGCCAATGCGAGCGAACCGCTGCAGGTCTACCGATTCCTGGTCGAAGCCGGGTCGCGCTTCCTGCAGTTCATTCCGGTCGTCGAGCGCATGCCGGACGAGGCCAACGTCGACCGCGGCCTGTCGCTCGCCGCACCCTCGCCGGGGCTGCCCCGGGCGACCCGGGCGACCGACTGGTCGGTGCGCGGCGCCGAGTGGGGCGCATTCCTGATCGGCATTTTCGACCGCTGGATTCGCCGCGACATCGGCGCGGTGCAGGTCCAGCAATTCGAGGACGCGCTGGGCCGTTGGCTCGGCCTGCCCGGGGGCGTTTGCGTGCACAGTGAAACCTGCGGACGGGCGCTGGCGATCGAGCACGACGGCTCGGTCTATGCATGCGACCACTATGTCTACCCCGAATACCGCCTCGGCAACATCCGCGACGACACGCTCGCCGCGATGGTCGACGGCGAGCGCCAGATCGCGTTCGGCCTGGCCAAGCGCGATGGACTCCCCGAGCGTTGTCGCCGCTGCCCGGTGCGCTTCGCCTGCCAGGGCGGCTGTCCGAAGCACCGCTTCGGGACGTCGCCGAACGGGGAGGCGGGACTGAATCATCTATGCGACGGTTATTGGGCGTTCTTCGCCCACGTGGACCCGTACATGCGGCTGATGGCCGACCTCTATCGCAGCGGAACGAATCCCGCCGAGATCCGCTCGCTCCTCGCGACGACCCGCCGGTCCTGAACGCGGCGCGGACGACGCCGGGGCGCTACGGCATCAGTTCGCCACCGGCGATCACGATGCTCTGGCCCGTCACCGAGGCCGCGGCCTCGCCGCACAGCCAGGCGACGGTTTCACCGACTTCTTCCGGCGCGATCAGCCGTCCCTGCGGATTGTGGGCCACGAGGTTGGCCAGCGCCTCGTCGCGCGAACGGCCGGTCTTCGACATGATGTTCGCCAGCGCGTCGCCGACGATGTCGGTATCGGAGTAGCCGGGGCAGACCGCATTGACCGTGATCCCCTTTCGGGCGGTCTCCATGGCCAGCGCGCGAGTGAAGCCGACCAGCGCGTGCTTGGCCGCGCAGTAGGCCGTGACGTAAGGCATGCCGGTCAGTCCCGCGGTCGACGCGACGCTGACCACGCGTCCCCAACCGGAGGCGAGCATTCCCGGAAGCGCCGCGCGCGTTGCGTACACGGCGCCCATCAGGTCGACGTCGAGGACCTCGCGCCAGAGCCGGGCGTCGCTCTTCAGGAACGGCGCGGAAGGGGCGATGCCGGCGTTGTTCACCAGGATGTCCACGGGTCCGCGCGCGGCGGCACAGGCGGCGATCGCTTCGGTGATCGACTTCTCGTCGGCAATGTCGGCGAGCGCCGATCCGACCGCCGTCCCGTGCTCGCTCGCGAGGCGCTGCGCAGTCGCATCGAGCGTCTTCGCCGTGCGCCCGAGCAGCGAGACGCTCGCCCCTCGCGCCGCGAGCGCTTCGGCGATGGCGGCGCCGAGGCCCCGACCGCCCCCGGTGACGGCGGCATGCTTGCCGGCGAGCGGCCGTTTCATCCCCGATCCTGCTGACATCGCGCCTCCCGGCTCGGCTGTTTGATTCAAGCTTGAACCAATTGTCGCCGATCGTCCGACCGGCTGGCAAGCGCGAAACGGTTCACCCCGGGCGCGTCGCGCGCAGCGCCGTTCGCAGCCGACCGAGCATCCCGTCGAGCTGGCGCAATTCGTCCCGATCGAACTCGTGGAGCAGCGCGCCGAGCCAGGCGTTGTGAGCCGGGACCATCGTCGCGACCAGTCGGCGCCCCTTGGGCGTGAGGTGAACGCGCAGCACCCGCGCGTCCGCGGAATCGCGACGACGCGCCACCAGGTGCTCGGCCTCGAGGCGGCCGATCACGTCGGTAATGTTGCCCTTGGTGACCATCAGCCGCTGCGACAGCTCGCTCATGGTCGGCTCGGCCGGGGGGCGCGCAATCTGCGCGAGCACGTCGAAGCGCGCCAGCGTGGTGCCGAACTCCTCGCGCAAGCGGTTGCGCAGTTCGGTCTCGATCAGGTTGCCGCAGGCAAGCATGCGAAGCCACACCCGCGTCTCGAGTCCGGCGTCGGCGATACCCGCTTGCTGCTCGGTGTGCTGATTCATCGCTGCTGCTCTTGGGGCAATTCGAGCGCGCTCCCGGTACCCGAGTCGCGCCGCTTTCCGCGCGGAGTCTACCGTACCCACCTTCGTTGAAGGCTCGGCGCTCGTCGCGGCTCCTCAGGTCTCTTCCTCGGCAAACGCTTCGTCGCGTTTCTTCGCGATCGCCGGCAGGAACACGATCACCAGCAGCACGGCCGCGATCGCCAGCAGCGTGGCCGACAGCGGCCGGGTGACGAATACCGACCAGTCGCCGCGCGAGATCGTCATTGCGCGCCGAAGGTACTCCTCCATCAGCTTGCCCAGCACGAGGCCCAGCAGCAGCGGCGCCGGCTCGCAGTCGAGCTTGCGGAACGCGTAGCCGAGGATCGCGAACGGGATCGTCACGAACACGTCGAAGACGTTGTTGTTGATCGAGTAGGCGCCGACGCAGCAGAACAGCAGGATCGCCGGGTACAGGATGCGGTAGGGCACGGTCAGCAGCCGGATCCACAGCCCGATCAGCGGCAGGTTCAGGATCACCAGGATCAGGTTGCCGACCCACATCGACGCGATCAGTCCCCAGAACAGCTCCGGGTTGCTGGTCATCACCTGCGGGCCGGGCTGGATGTTGTGGATCATCATCCCGGCGACCATCAGCGCCATCACTGCGTTGGTCGGGATCCCCAGCGTGAGCATCGGGATGAACGAGGTCTGCGAGCCGGCGTTGTTGGCCGCTTCGGGGCCGGCGACGCCCTCGATCGCGCCCTTGCCGAAGCGCTCCGGGGTCTTCGAGATCTTCTTCTCGATCGCGTACGAGGTGAACGACGACAGCACCGCGCCGCCGCCGGGCAGGATGCCGAGGAACGAACCCAGCGCCGTGCCGCGCAGGATCGGCGCGATCGACGCCTTGAATTCGGCCATGCTCGGCAGCAGGCGACCGACCTTCTTCGTGAACACCTCGCGGTTCTCGCGCATCTCCAGGTTGGCGATGATCTCGCCGAAGCCGAAGATGCCCATCGCCACCGCCGCGAGTTCGATCCCGTCGGTCAGTTCGGGGATGTCGAACGAGAAACGCGCCACCCCCGAGTTGACGTCGGTGCCGACCATGCCGGTCAGCAGCCCGAGCACCACCATCGCCAGCGCCTTGAGGATCGAGCCGTGCGCCAGCACCACCGCCGCGATCAGGCCCAGCACCATCAGCGAGAAGTACTCGGCCGGCCCGAACTTGAACGCCACCTCCGCCAGCGGGGGCGCGAAACCGGCGATCAGCAGCGTCGCCACCGTGCCCGCGAAGAACGAGCCGATCGCCGCGATCGCCAGCGCCGGCCCGGGGCGCCCGTTGCGCGCCATCTGGTAGCCGTCGAGCGTCGTCACCACCGACGAGATCTCGCCCGGCAGGTTCACCAGGATCGCGGTCGTCGACCCCCCGTATTGCGCGCCGTAGTAGATCCCCGCCAGCATGATCAGCGCCGTGGTCGGGTCGGTCATCTTGTAGGTGATCGGCAGCAGCATCGCGATCGTCGCCAGCGGCCCGATCCCCGGCAGCACGCCGATCAGCGTGCCCAGCAGCACCCCGATGAAGCAGTAGAAGATGTTGGTGAACGTCAGCGCGGTCGCGAAGCCCAGTCCCAGGTTCGAGAGCAGTTCCATCTCGGGCGCTCCGGCCTACTGCACCAGGAACTTCGGCCAGACCGGAAACTGCAGCTCCAGGCCCTTGACGAAGACGAGTTCCGACATCACCAGCAGCACCACGATCGAGATCAGCGTCTCCTTCCAGCCGAATTCGTGGCTGGCGGTCGCCGAGATCGCGATCAGCAGCGTGATCGCGATCACGCTGCCCAGCCAGGGCAGCGCGA
>DAORSF010000207.1:0-4797 GCA_035443405.1 Burkholderiaceae bacterium
CCGGATCTCGCGACCCTCAGCCACCCTTGTACATCGATTCGATCAGCTCCGCGTACTTCTTCTCCACGAACTTGCGCTTGAGCTTCATCGTCGGTGTCAACTCCTCGTCTTCCGCGCCCAGTTGCGTCTCCAGCAGGCGGAAGGCCTTGATCTGCTCGGCGCGGGCGAACTTGCGGTTCACGCGGTCGACCTCGCCCTGGATCAGCGCCTGCACTTCCTTGGCGCGGGTCAGGCTCGCGTAGTTCGAGAACGGCACGTCGTGGTCCTGGGCGAATTTCTCGACGTTCTCCTGGTCGATCATGACCAGCGCAGCCAGGTAGGGCCGCTTGTCGCCGATCACGACCGCGTCGGTCACGTAGGGCGAGAACTTCAGTTCGTTCTCGATCTCGCTCGGCGTCACGTTCTTGCCGCCGGCCGTGATGATGATGTCCTTCATCCGGTCGGTGATCCGGAAGTAGCCGTTGGTGTCGACGGTGCCCACGTCGCCGGTGTGCAGCCAGCCTTCGGCGTCGATCGTCTCGGCGGTTTTCTCGGGCTGGTTCAGGTAACCCATGAAGACGTTCGGGCCGCGGATCAGCAACTCGCCGGTGGCCGGATCGACCTTCACTTCGTTGTACGGCGTCGCAGGGCCGATCGAGCCGGGCAGGATCCGGTCGGCCGGCATGCCCGTCGACGCGCCGCACGATTCGGTCTGCCCCCAGACCTCGAGCATCGGCACGCCGAGCGACAGGTACCAGCGCACGAGGTCGGGTGAAATCGGCGCGGCGCCGGTCACCAGGTAACGGGCACGATGGATCCCGATGAGCTTGCGCACGTTGTTCAGCGCGAGCACGCGCGCGACGTGGAAGGCCGCCCTGAGGCTGGCCGGGACCGGGCGCCCTTCTAGCACGAGGTCCGCGACGCGTTGACCGACGCCGAGCGACCAGCGATACGCGAGCTGTTGCAGTCGCGTCGCCTCGGAGATCGCGATCGTGACCGCCGAATAGAACTTCTCCCAGACCCGCGGCACGGCGAGAAAGACCGTCGGGGCGATCTCGCGGACGTTCTCGGGAACCGTGGCCGGGTTCTCGACGAAGTTCAGCTTCGTGCCGGTGTACATCGCGAAGTACTCGCCGCCGACGCGCTCGGCGACGTGGCACAGTGGCAAAAAGCACATCCGCTCGTCGGTTTCGTCTTGCGCGGTCAGCATGTTCAGCCCGCGGATCGTGTACAGCACGCTGCGGTGATTGTGCATCGCGCCCTTCGGCCGCCCGGTGGTGCCGGAGGTATAGATCAGGATCGCGAGGTCCTCGGGCTGCGCCGCCTCCGACCGCGCCTCGTACTCGCCGGGGTTCGCAGCGTCGTGGCGTGCGCCGAGCTCGCGCAGTTCGGCGAAACTCATCACCATCGGGTCCTGGAAGTGCCGAAGCCCATCCATGTCGAAGACGACGATCTTGCGCAGCAGCGGCAGGCGGTCGCGGACCTCCAGCACCTTGTCGAGCTGCTCATCGTCCTCGACGAAGACGACTACGGTGCGCGAGTCCTCGCACAGGTACTGGACCTGGCTTGGCGAATCGGTCGGGTAGATGCCATTGGAGACGCCGGTAGCACTCAGCACGCCGAGGTCGGCGATGACCCACTCGACCACGGTGTTCGACAGGATCGACGCGCATTCGCCGCGCTCGAACCCCAGCGCGGCGAGCCCCATGCTCACCTCGCGAACCGCTCGGCCCATTTCGTTCCACGACCAGCTGCGCCACAGGCCGAGTTCCTTCTCGCGCGCGAACACGGCATCGCCGCGCTGCGCCACCGCGTTGCGAAACACGACGGGAATCGTCTCGCCCCGAACCACGTCTTCGGGGTTCGGGCGGATGTGGCTGAGGTTCCAGAGTACGCTCATGCGCTCACCGCCAGGTCTTCTTCTTCTTCCAGCGCCGCTCGCCGCGCGCGCCGGCTTCCTGGATGCCGAGGTAGAACTCGCGGATGTCCTCCTTGTCGCGCAGTGCGGCGCAGGTATCCTCCATGACGATTCGACCGTTCTCCAGGACGTAGCCGTAGTCGGCTGCGTTGAGCGCCATGTTCGCGTTCTGTTCGACCAGCAGCATCGTGGTCCCGCGCTCGCGATTGATGCGCACGACGATCTCGAAGATCTCCTTCGTGAGCTTCGGCGACAGTCCCAGGCTCGGTTCGTCGAGGAGGATCAGTCGCGGCGCCGCCATGATTGCGCGCGAAATCGCAAGCATCTGCTGTTGCCCGCCCGACAGCAGGCCGGCATCCTGCGCGGCGCGCTCGCGCAGGATCGGAAAATAACCATAGACCGCCTGCAGGTCGCGTGCGACGCCGTCGCGATCCTTTCGCGTATAGGCGCCCATCATCAGGTTGTCGTGGACCGACAACAGCGGGAAGACCTCGCGCCCTTCGGGCACGTGGCACAGTCCGCGTTGCACGATGTCTGCGGGGTCGCGCGCGGTGATGTTCTCGCCGTGGAACTCGATGGAACCCTTGAGCGGGTCGATGATTCCCGAGATCGTCTTCAGGATCGACGTCTTGCCGGCGCCGTTGGACCCGAGCACGGTTGCGATCTCGCCTTCGCGCACCTGCAGGCTGACGCCGCGGATCGCCTTGATCGGTCCGTAGGCGCTCTCGACGTTGAGCAGCTTCAGGATCGTCTCGCTCACGACGCTGCCCTCCGCAGCGACGTGGCGTCGTCGGCGGTGCCCAGATAGGCTTCGATCACGCCCGGATGGCCCTGCACCTCGGCCGGCGTGCCGAGCGCGAGCATCTCGCCCTGGTTCATCGCGAGAACGCGGTCGGACACCTTCGAGACCAGCGACATGTCGTGTTCGACCATCAGCACCGTGATGCCGAGGTCGTCGCGAATGTCCTGGATCCAGAAGGCCATGTCGCCGGTTTCCTCGACGTTCAACCCGGAAGAGGGCTCGTCGAGAAGAAGGAGCTTCGGCTCGGTTGCCAGCGCGCGCGCGAGCTCGACCACCTTGCGGACACCGTACGGCAGGCCGGCGACCATCGTGTCGCGGTAGTGCTGCAGGTCGAGGAAATCGATGACTTCCTCGACCTTGCGTCGCGTCTCGCGCTCGGCGCGCCGCACCGACGGGGCGAAGACGATCTCGCTCCAGATGCTGCTGCGACGGTGGATGTGCCGCCCGATCAGCAGGTTCTGCAGCACGGTCGCGTGCTCGAACAATTCGATGTTCTGGAACGTGCGTGCGATGCCGAGTGCGGCGATCCGGTGTGGCGCGACCTCGTCCAGCGGCTGGCCTTCGAAGGCGATCGAGCCCGAGGTCGGCGTGTAGATTCGGCTGATCAGGTTGAAGACCGTGGTCTTTCCGGCGCCGTTCGGCCCGATCAGCGTGAACACCTCGCCGCGCTGCACGTCGAAGCTCACGTCGTTGACGGCCAGCACACCGCCGAAGCGCACGGTGAGGCTGCGGGCGCCGAGCAGCACGTCGCTCATCTGAGGCGATCCGACTTCTGGAAAGCCTTCTGCCGCCGGAACAGTCCGCGGCGGTAGAACGGGAACAGCTGGAACCAGGTGCGGATCTTCAGCCACCTCCCATAGAGGCCGAGCGGCTCGAACAGCACGAAGGCGATCAGCACGATCCCGTAGACGACGCCCTGCAGGCCGACCGACTGCCCGATCGCGGGAGGCAGCAGGTCCTTGCCGAGCGCTATCATCTGCGGCATCGTGATCAGGAACGCGGCGCCGAGAAAGGCGCCGTGGATCGAGCCCAGGCCTCCGATGACGACCATCAGAAGCAGGTCGATCGACTGGATGATGCCGAACTGCTCGGGTGACAGGAAACGGATCTGGTGCGCATACAACGCCCCTCCGATGCCCGCGAGCGCTGCCGAGATCATGAACGACAGGGTCTTGTAGCGCGCGAGGTGGATACCCATGCTTTGCGCCGAGATCTCCGAATCGCGGATCGCCACGAAGGCGCGACCGGTCGGCGAGCGGAGCAGGTTCAGCACGACCAGCGTGCAGAGCACCGCGCAGACGAGGCAGACGAAGTAGAACGACTCGGACGTGTCGGCCTTCCATCCGAAGACGTCGACGCTCGGGACGATCTTCCCCGAGTTGCCGCCGGTGACGCTCTCCCAGCGTGCCAGGATCTCTTCGACGATGAACCCGAAGGCGAGCGTCGCGATGCCCAGATAGATGCCCTTGACGCGAAGCGCCGGAATCCCGACCACCGCACCGACCGCCGCCGACAGCCCGGCGGCCGCGGCGAGCGACAGTGGGAACGGCCAGCCCATCGAGGCCAGCACGGTTTCGGTGTAGGCGCCGACGCCGAGGAAGGCGGCGTGCCCGATCGAGAACAGCCCGGTGAAGCCGGCAAGCAGCATCAGGCCCAGGCCGACAACGCCGTAGATCAGGACGAAGGTGAGCTGCGCGAGCCAGTAATCGGGCAGCGTCCACGGCGCGACGACCAGCGCGAGTAGGAGCGCCGAGTACCAGAAGCGGTGGCCGCCGTGCTTCGCGAGCCCGATGTCCTGGTCGTAGCTGGTCTTGAAGATGAAGCGCATGCGGCTACACCTTCTTGCGGAGGTTTTCGCCGAACAGTCCGTTCGGCTTGATCATCAGCATCACCAGCACGACCACGTAGGCGGCGACGTCCTTGAAGCCCTCGGGCAGGAAAAAGCCCGACATCGACTCGACCACGCCGATGATCAGTCCTCCGACGATCGCGCCCGGCAGGCTGCCGAAGCCGCCGACGACGGCGGCGGGGAAAGCCTTCAACCCGATGAAGCCCATGTTGGCGTGGATGAACGTGATCGGCGCGAGCAGCAGCCCGG
>DAORSF010000208.1:0-4772 GCA_035443405.1 Burkholderiaceae bacterium
CGGGAATGCGGAACGCGTTCTGGAACGCCGCCACGTTGTGCGCCTCGAGCACGATCACCGCGTCGGTCCCGATCGCCTCGAACAACTGCGCCACGTAGCGCAGCCCGACCGGATCGTGCGACTTGGTGCGCCGGTCCTTTCGCGCATAGGCGAGGTACGGCGCGACCGCGGTCACGCGCCGCGCGCCGTGGTCGCGCAGCGTGGCGACGAACGCCAGCAGCCGCCAAAGCTTGTCGTGCGGACTGTCCTGCGGGCCGCCGTGCAGGCCGAGCACCACGTACGCGTCGGCGCCGCGCACGTCGACCAGCGGCCGCAGCTTGCACTCGCCGTCGGCGAAGCGCCGCTCTTCGTGCGCGGCGATCTCCACGTCGAGTTCCCGCGCCAGCGCCGCGGCGAACGCGCTGCCCGGCTCGAGCGAAAACAGCATCACCTCGCGTCACCTCCCGTCGTTGCCGGCCCGCGTTCCGGTCCGTCTTCCGGTCCGCCTTCCGGCTCCTCTTCGGGCCCGCCCTCCGGCGCTCCCCAGCGCGTCGCGGCGAACGCGCGCACGAACTCGTCAAAGCGCCCGGCCGGCAGGCCGTCGATGCCGCCTGCCCGCGCGCGTCCCGCGCCGCCGAAGCGCCGGCACAGCACGTCCGCGCCGAATGGCGCGGCGATCGGCGCGCGCACGCTCACCGCCAGCGAACCATCGGCGCCGCGCTTCGCGACGGCGTGCGCGGCCCCCGGCCGCGCGAGCGCCAGTTCGTTGGCCAGGCTGCCGATCACGCGCCGGCTCCATGACGCATCCGGAAGCAGGTAGACCGCTCCTGCCGCCCCTTCCCACCACGGCGACTGCGTCATCGCCGTCGCCAGGTCGGCGCGGCGCAGCGTGTCGATGTCGTGCGCGATCGCCTCGCGTTCGAGCAACTCGAGCGGGTCGCGATAGCGGGCGAGGATCGGATACAGCCGCGCGGGGGCGATGTGCACGTCGCGCTCGTCGTCGCCGTAGGCGTTGTAGTTGATCGCCTCGCCGAGCAGGCGCAGGCGCTCGCACTCCCGGTCGCCGAGGCCGACGTCTGCAGCGAGACGCTCGGCCGCACTGCGCAGGTTGTCCCCGTAGGCGCCGACGACCGCCCACGCACGGAACCGGCCATCGAGGTATCGATCGACCAGCATGCTGGTGCAGATGCCGCTGGCGAGGTCGATGTGCGCGTCGAGCCCCGGATGGACCGGCACCTCTCCGCACGCGTGGTGATCGAAGTAGCGCACGCGCGCGCCGCGCCCGAGCATCTCGAGCAGCGCGGCCCGGTTGCGCTCCAGCGACAGGTCGCACACCAGCACCTCGTCGCCGGCGCGCGCCGGTACCCGCTCGAGCAGCGCGATCTCGCGCTTGAGCCCGGTGACCAGCGTCGCCGCCGACGGTTCGTGGAGGCGCCATTGCACGACTGCGCACAGTCCGTCGGCGTCGCCGTTGCAGACGTCGAATCGCCGCCCTCGAAGCGCGTCGCCTGGATCCTCGCCGGAGCTCGTCATGTCGCCATCGTGCCCGCATCGACGGTCCGCGCCAAGTCCGGACCGTCGTTGAGATGGATCAACACCGTCCGCGGCGCACCGGCGGATAAAGGAATGCGGCGCGCCGGCCGGCACGGGCGCGGGCAAGTCCCGGGAGCCCGATGCAAGATCACTGGGAACACTACGAGCACGGCGCCGACATCGGCGTGCGCGGCATTGGCGCGACCATGGCCGCAGCGTTCGAGCAGGCCGCCATGGCGCTGACCGCGGTCGTCACCGACCCTGCCACGGTGTCCGGGCTCGAGGCGGTCGAGATCGCCTGCGAAGCGCCCGATCCCGAGTTGCTGCTCGCCGAGTGGCTGAATGCGGTCGTCTTCGAGATGGCGGTGCGGCGCATGCTGTTCGGACGCTACCGGGTCGAGATCGACGGCAACCGGTTGAAGGGGCAGGCGTTCGGCGAGCCGACCTCGATCGAGCGCCACCGTCCGGCGGTCGAGGTCAAGGGCGCCACCTACACCAGCCTGCGCGTCGCGCCCGCCGGCGACGGCGGCTGGCTCGCGCAGACCGTGGTCGACGTCTAGGAAGCGAAGGATGAAGCTCGACGAACTGGTTCGGCGGGGACCGTGCGAATGGGAGATCCCGATGCGCGGACAGATGCGCGTGCCGGCGATCGTCTACGGCAGCGAAACGCTTGTCGCCGACATGGACGACAAGGTGCTCGAGCAGGCGAGCAACGTCGCGAAGCTGCCCGGCATCGTGCGCGCCTCCTATGCCATGCCCGACGCGCACTGGGGCTACGGCTTTCCGATCGGCGGCGTCGCGGCCTTCGATCCCGAACACGGCGGCGTCGTGTCGGCCGGCGGGGTCGGGTTCGACGTCTCTTGCGGCGTGCGCTGCCTGCACACCGGGCTGCGCCACGAAGACATTCGCGCAGTGCAAGGCCCGTTGGCCGACGCGCTGTTCGAGCGCATCCCGGCCGGCGTCGGCAGTACCGGTGCGATCCGGCTGGACGCCGGGCAGATGGACGCGATGCTCGCCGGCGGCGCGAAATGGGCCGTCGAGCGGGGCTGGGGCACCGCTGCCGACCTCGAGCGGATCGAGGAACGCGGCCAGATGCTGCACGCGAAGCCCGGGAAGGTCTCGGCGATGGCCAGGAGGCGCCAGCGCGACGAGATGGGAACGCTGGGCAGCGGCAACCACTACCTGGAGGTCCAGCGCGTGGCGGAAGTCTTCGACGACGCGATCGCCGCCGCCTTCGGGCTGCGCGTCGACGACGCGGTGGTGATGATCCACTGCGGCTCGCGCGGTCTCGGCCACCAGATCGGCACCGAGTTCCTGCGCGAGATGGCGATCGCCGCGCCCGGCTTCGGCATCGTGCTGCCCGACCGTGAGCTCGCCTGCGCGCCGATCCGCTCCGAGCTCGGCGAAGCCTACCTGGGCGCCATGCGCGCAGCGATCAATTGCGCACTCGCCAATCGCCAGATCCTCACGCACCTGGTGCGGCAGGTCTTCGCGCAACGACTGCCCACCGCGCGCATGCCGCTGCTCTACGACGTTTCGCACAACACCTGCAAGCTCGAGACGCACCGGATCGACGGGGAGGCGCGCTCGCTTTTCGTCCACCGCAAGGGCGCGACGCGCGCGCTCGGGCCGGGGCACCCCGACCTCCCCGACGCGTTGCGCGGGGTTGGACAGCCGGTGCTGATCGGCGGCTCGATGGGGACCGGTTCTTACGTGCTGGCCGGCACCAAGGGTTCGGAATCGCTGGCATTCTCGTCGGCCTGCCACGGTGCGGGGCGCGCGATGAGCCGCCACCAGGCGGCAGCGCGCTGGCGCGGACGCCAGGTCGTCGACGACCTCGCCGCGCGCGGCATCCTCGTGCGCAGCCCGTCGTCGCGCGGCATCGCCGAAGAGGCGCCCGGCGCCTACAAGGACGTCTCCGAGGTCGTCGACGCGACCGACGCCGCCGGCCTCGCGCGCAAGGTGGCGAGGCTGGAGCCACTGGTCTGCGTGAAGGGATGAGCAGCGCGCCCCCCGACGCGTTCACGGTGTTCCTGGCCGGCGACGTGATGACCGGCCGCGGCATCGACCAGGCGTTCGCCCGTCCATCGTCGCCCGAACTGTACGAGTCCTGCGTGCACGACGCCCGCGAGTACCTGCAGCTGGCCGAGCGCGCCAACGGCGCAGTACCCGCGCCGGTTTCGCACGCCTACGTCTGGGGCGACGCGCTGGGCGAGCTCGCTCGCGCGGCGCCCGACCTGCGCATCGTCAACCTCGAGACCGCCGTCACCACGCACGATCGCCCCTGGCCGGCCAAGGGCATCCACTACCGGATGCAGCCGACCAACGTCGGATGCCTGACCGCGGCGCGCCTCGACTGCTGCGCGCTGGCCAACAACCACGTGATCGACTGGGGCCGCGAGGGGCTCGCGGAGACGCTGTCGACGCTTCGGCAAGCCGGCATCCTGACCGCTGGTGCCGGCGCGGACCTCGACGAAGCACTCGCGCCGGCAGCGCTGCCTCTGCCCGGCGGCGGCCGCCTGCTGGTGTTCGCCTTCGCCACCGAAAGCAGCGGCGTGCCGGCGGACTGGGCCGCAACCGCGGGCCGCGCCGGCGTCGCGCTGGCGCCCGAACCCGGCGAGGCGGCTGCCGCACAGGTGGCGGCGCAGGTCGCCGCGCGCCGCCGCACCGGCGACCGGGTCGTCGTCTCGGTCCACTGGGGCGGCAACTGGGTCGCGCGCGTTCCGCACGGACACCGCGCGTTCGCGCACCGGCTGATCGACCTGGGCGCGGCCGATATCGTGCACGGGCATTCCTCGCACCATCCGCTGCCCGCCGAGGCGTACCGGGGGCGACTCGTGCTGTACGGCTGCGGCGACCTGATCAACGACTACGAGGGGATCGGCGAGCACGGCGGGCTGCGCTCCGACCTGGGTTGCCTGTACTTCGCGACGCTGGAGCGCACCACCGGCCGGCTGCGCGGCCTGCGCATCGTGCCGATGCAGGTGCGCCGGCTCAGGCTCGGCCGGCCCGACCCCGAAGCGCTGCGCTGGCTCCGGCAGATGCTCGACGACGCCGGCCGCGTGCTCGGCAGCCGCCTGGGCCCGCACCCGGCCGGAGGCTGGCAGCTGGCACTGCCCTAGTGCCCGTCCTTGCCGAGCCAGTGCGCGGCGATCGCATCGGCGTCCAGCGCCACGCCGGTGTCGATCTCGATCGCGAGCGCGCGCTCGTCGTCTCGCAGCGCGTCGTGCGCGACCAGTTGCCGCTCGAGCACCGCGAGG
>DAORSF010000209.1:0-4748 GCA_035443405.1 Burkholderiaceae bacterium
CGCAGCATCGCGGCGACCTGCTCGCGATCGGCGTCTTCGTGCGGCAGCCGATGCGTCTGCGCGTCCTCCCGATACTGCAGCGCGTGCTCGGTGCGGCGGAGCAGCCGGTAGGCGCGCGCCAGCGCCTGCGCTTCATCGGCGGGAAGCAGGCCGCGGTCGACCAGCGTGGCCAGCGTCTCGAGCGTGCTGCGGCTGCGCAGCGCCGGGTCGCGCCCGCCGCGCACGATCTGGAACAGCTGCGCCGTGAACTCGATCTCGCGGATGCCGCCGCGACCGAGCTTCACGTCCAGCGCCTCCGGGTCGCGCGCGGCGCGGCGCGCCACCTCGCCGCGGATCTTCGTGTGCAGGTCGCGAAGCGCGGCGAACGCCTCGTAGTCCATGTAGCGACGGAACACGAATGGCGTCACGATGCGCTCGAGCGCGGCCTCGTCGTCGCTGCGCGCAGCGTCGCCGGCGACGCCGGAGTCCGCGAGGACGCGCCCCTTGAGCCACGCGAAGCGCTCCCACTCGCGGCCTTGCGCGTAGAAGTATTGCTCGAGCATCCCCATCGAGGCCACCAGCGGGCCGGAGTCTCCATTCGGCCGCAGCCTCGTGTCGATGCGGAAGACGAAACCGTCGCCGGTGTACTCGGCCAGCAGTTCGATCGCGCGGCGCGCGAGCCGGTGCATCCAGTCGCTGCTGGCGATGCGGCCGACGCCGTCGACGCCTTCGGACTCGCCTTCTTCGCGAAACACGAACACCAGGTCGAGATCCGACGAGACGTTCAGTTCGTTGCCGCCCGCCTTGCCCATGCCGATCGCCAGCAGGTCTTGCGGGCGTCCGAGCGCGTCGAGCGGACGGCCGTGCCGGGCGGCCAGCTCCTGCGCGGCGCCGCGCAACGCGCGCGCGGTCGCGAGCTCGGCGAATCCGGTCATCGTCGTGCAGACCTCGTCGAGCGAAGCCGCGCCGCCGAGGTCGCGCTCGATCAGCGCCAGCATCAGCCAGCTGCGCGCCCGCCGCAGCGTGGCGCCGGTATCGCCCGGCACCGCGATTGCGGTCACGAGGTCGGTCAGCGCTTTCCCGTACAGCGGCGCCGCCGCCAGCGCCGCGAGCCTCGCGCGCGCCGGCTCTTCGCCGAGGGTCGCGGACAGCGCCTGCAGCGACCGCCGAAAGTAGCCCGAGTGCCGCTCGCCGTGAAACTGCATGGTGCCCTGCCCGAAGGGTTATCCTTGTCGGGGATTGTCTCTCATGTCCTCATCCCCTCCGCCCAGCACTTCCGAAACCGACCCGCCCATCGCCCAGCAGGCCGAGGCCGGCGCAGCGCCGGGCGTCCGTACGCACGCGTCGTCCGGCGCGCAGCCGTCGCCGGTATCCGAAGGCGGCAAGCCGGCGCGGGGCCGGAGACGGGCTCCGGGGCCGTTGCGCTGGCTGGGCTGGAGTGGCGTCGCAGCGATCGTCCTCGTCGGCGTGTCGTGGCTCGCGATCCGGGACTTCGTCTGGCCGAACCTCGACCGGTGGCGGCCGGCGATCGAGCGTCGACTCGCCGACTCGATCGGGCGCCCGGTTCGGCTCGGCGAACTGTCCACCGGCCTCGACGGCCTGCGCCCGCGCCTGATCGCCCGCGACGTCGCCATCGACGACGGGCAGGGACGCAGCGCGTTCGCCGCGACCGAGATCCGCGCCGTGCTGTCGTTGCGCTCTCTGCTCACCGGCCGGCCGGCGCTCGCGCTGCTGGAGATCGACGCTCCGTCGTTGCGCATCGAGCGGCTCGGTGAAGGCCGCTTGCGCATCGCCGGCGTCGACCTCGACTTAGACACGCCGAGCGGCGGCGACGCACTGGCTCGCCTGTTCGCGCACCGGCGCGTCGTGCTGCGGCACGCGACGGTCGATTGGGAGGACCACGTCGTCGGGGAGTCGGCGACGCTGCGCGACGTGGACATTTCGCTCGGCTCGGTCGGCCGCCGGCACCGCGCGTCGCTGCGCGCGGCAGAGGTCCTCGACGTCGGCGGCGGCATCGATGCGGCGATCGAGTTCTATCGGCCGCCGTTCACGTCGATTCACGAGTGGCGCAGTTGGCACGGCGAGGCCTACGTGAGCGCCCAACGCGTCGAACTCGCGGCGCTGGCGCGGCGCTGGAACGACTGGCGGGAATACCGCATCGGCCCGTCGTCCGTGACGCCGGCGGCCGGACCGGCCGGCGCGCCGCCCGTTGCGATCGGCGCGGGGCGGGCGAGCGTGCGTGCCTGGTCGCGCTTCGACGGGGGCCACCCCATCGATACGCTGGTCAAGTTCGCCGCCGACGGCGTCGAAGTCGATGTCGAGGGTCGGCGAATGCCGCTGCGCGCCGTGTCGGCCGAGGCGCAAGCCGATCGGCAGGCCGACGGCACCACCGCGATCGCGTTCAGGAAGCTGCGCATCGACGACGACCGTGGTTTGCTGCTGTCCGCGCTCGACGACGACTCGCGGCTGGTGCTGGGGAGCGGCGGCCGCCTGGTCGCCGCGAGGCTGTCGCTCGGGCGCTTCGACACGGCCAGCCTGTCCGAACTGGCCGGCAGGCTGCCGCTGTCCGATGCGTGGCGCAGCCGCCTCGCACCGATGCGCGTCGCCGGCGTCGTGAACCGGCTGGCGTTCGACTGGACTGCGGACCCGATCGACGGGCGCGGAACCGGGGATCCGGAGTCGCGACTGGCCGTCGATCTCGCATTCGAGCAGCTGAGCTTCCAGCGGATCGAGGCGCCGCCGCGGCCTGGCGAACTGAAGTTGCCGGGCGTCTCGAACGTCTCGGGCACCGCGCGCCTGACCGAGCGCGGCGGCACGGCCGACCTGAACGGCGAGTCGGTCGTGCTGCGCTTCCCTGGCCTGTTCGCCGAGCCCGACGTGGCACTCGATCGCCTCGACGCGCGCGCGAACTGGACGATCGGGCCCGCGCCCGCGCCGGGTGCCGCGCCGGCCGTGGACGTGACCATCGAGGCCTTCCGCTTCGCCAACGCCGACGCCAGCGGAGACGTCAGCGGACGCTATCGCAGCGGCGGCAAGGGTGCGGGGATCGTCGACCTGCGCGGCCGCCTGGATCGCGCCGACGCGGCGCGTACCGCCCGCTACCTGCCGCTCGAAATTCCCGAGAAGGTGAGGCGGTGGGTGCGCAACGCGGTGCTCGAGGGTCGCTCCGGCGATGCGCAATTCGTGCTCAAGGGCGATCTGGAGGATTTCCCGTACCGGGATCCCGCGTCCGGGGAATTCCGTGTCGACGCGGCGCTTGCCGATGCGACGCTCGCGTACGCGCCGGGCTGGCCGGCCATCGAACGCATCCAGGGGCGTCTGCGATTCGAACGCGCCGGCATGGAGATCGACGTCGCGACGGGCCGCGTCGGGGACGTCGTTCTGGCGCGCACGCGCGCGAGCATCGCCGAGTTCCGCGAGCCGCTGTTGCTGATCGAGGGCAGCGGGCAGGGGCCGGCGCAGGACATGGTGCGCTTCGTCAACGAAAGCCCGCTGCTCACGCGGATCGACGACTTCACCCGCGACCTGACGATTCGCGGCGACGCGCAGCTGCAGCTTGCCTTCCAGATGCCGCTCGAGGACGTCGATGCGACGCGGGTGCGCGGTAGCGTGCGACTCGCCGGCAACGAACTGGCGCTCGACAGGACGCTGCCGCGCCTGGATGGCGTCGCCGGGCAACTCGAGTTCACCGAGGACGGGCTTGCGCTGCGCTCGTTCACCGCGACGCTGCTCGGCGGCCCGGTCAGCGTCGACGGCGACACGCCCGAGCCGGGCCGCTTTGTCTTGCGCGCACAGGGGACGATCCCGGCAGACGGCATCGTCGGGCTCGTCGACAACGTGCTGACGCGACAGCTGGCGGGCTCGACCGCGTACCGGGCCCAAGTCGACGTGACGGGGCGCGCCGCGACGCTGGTGGTCACCTCGGATCTCGAAGGCCTGTCGAGCACGCTGCCGGCGCCGTTCGCGAAGTCGGCGGGCGAGAAGTGGCCGCTGCACGTCGAGTCGCGACCGGCGGCGCCCGCGGCGCCCGGGGAACGCCCGGCGCGCGATACGCTGGCCGTCTCGTTGCGCGACGACGTGCGGCTGGTGTTCGAGCGCGAGCGCGATCCGGGGTCGCAGCAGCTCACGGTGCGCCGCGGCGCCTTCGCACTCGCCGACGCGCCGACCGTCCCCGACGCCGGCTTCGCGGTGCTGCTCCGCGCGCCGGACGTCGACCTCGACGCCTGGAATGCGTTGCTCGGCCGCGAGGTGCTCGCCGCGACGATGGACGGCAGCGCCGGCGGCTTTTCGCTGATGCCCGACACCGTGTCGCTGGTCGCCGGCTCCGTCGACGTCGGTGGCAAGACGCTCCACGACGTGGTGTTCGGCGCATCGAGGGCCGGCAGCTTGTGGCGAGCGAATGTTCGCGCGCGCGAGATCGACGGCTTCTTCAGCTGGCGGCAGGCCGGGCCGGGCCAGCTGCAGGGCGCGCTCGTGGCGCGCTTCGCGCGGCTCGAGATCCCGCGCAACCGCATCGGGGAATTCGAGACGCTGCTCGACACGACGACCGAGGCGCTGCCCGCGCTGGACGTCGCTGCGGAAGAACTGATCCTGAACGACCGACGGCTCGGCGCGCTCGAGCTGAAGGCGGTGAACACGGGGGCCGCCGACGCACCGGTCTGGCAGCTGCAGCAGTTGCGGATCCGCAATGCCGCCGCCACGCTGGACGCGAGCGGCAGCTGGCAGACGCGTCCGGGCGTCCTGAAGCGGGCGACCGCGCTCGACTTCGA
>DAORSF010000210.1:0-4747 GCA_035443405.1 Burkholderiaceae bacterium
CAGCGCCGATGATAGTGAGCTTCTCGCTTGTGAAAGTAGGACATCGTCAGGCAAACCTCCGACGCAGAAAAGCCACCCTTCGGGGTGGCTTTTTTGTTTTCGGGAACCGCCGCGCTGGTCGCCGCGGTGATCGCCGCGTCAGGTGCTCAGCCAGCGCCTGATCTGCGCGTAGACGGCGGGCCGCTCGAGCAACTCGAGGTGCCCCGTTTCGTAGCTGATCCATTGTGCGTCGCGCGCGAACAGCGCCGGGGTGCCGCGTCCGCCGCGGCCGAGTGCGCTCGGCAGCGGCACGATGCCGTCGCCGACGAGCCTGTCCTTCAGGTCGCCGGTGCGGCGACCGAGGGTCGCGCCGACGGCCAGGCAGCGCACGCCCGGCGGCAGCGGCGGGACGTGCGCGCCGGCGCGATCGACTTCGCTGCCCGGCCCGAACACGGCGCTGTGGCGCAGGTCGGTGATGCCGGCGCTGCGGATCTTCCCCAGGCGGGCAAACGGCGCGCTGTACGGACTGACCGCCAGCAGCGTCTCGAACCAGTGGCCGCCGCGCTCGAGCGGGGCGCCCCGGTGCGGCGTGCCGAGGAAGACGATCGCATCGAGTCGGCCGAGCCAGGCGTGGCCCTCGCGCGCGGCGTGCACGCAGGCGCTGCGGGCGACGAGCCCGCCCATGCTGTGGCCGACGACCGAGATGCGCTCGATCGGGACCGGCCACTGCGCGACCAGCCTTTCCATCAAGCGCGCGAAGCGCCTGCCGTTCAGCGAGATCGGCAGGCCGCTGTTGTAGTGCAGGTAGAGCGGGGTGCAGTCCAGGTCGCGTGCGAGGGCCGCGCCGTGCTCGTGACCGTTGCGCATCCATTGCCGGTCGTTCATGCACAGGCCATGCGCCAGGACCACGACGTGCGGGCGCGCGTCGGGAAACGCTTCGGCGAGCGCATCGCGCCGCAGCCGCAGCGTGCTGCCTGCCCGACGCAGGGTCATCCGGATGGCGAGCGGGTTGCGGGTTTTCGCCAGATGGTCGCCGATCACGCCGTTCAGCACCGCGATTGCCGCGCAGCGCGCGGCCGTCGACGGCGTCTCGGCGACCAGCCGCGGAGCGAGCCAACCTAGTGCGTGGTCGAGGCCGACGCCGACGCCATGCGTTGCACCGCGCACGGCCTGGTAGACGAGCCCGGTCAGGCCCTTCGTGCGCCCGGTCGCCGAACGGCGCGTGAGCAGCGGGATGCGGGCGATCTCCGCGTGCACCGCCTCGACGAGCGAGGTCAGGTCGGTGGTTGCGCGGATGCCGAGCCGCGCGGCGCCGCGCAGATCGCCGGGTTGCACGTGTCGGGCAAGGCGGTTCATGCGTGAATCATAGGCCCTTGCGGACCTCGCCCTCGTCCGGCAGCGGAGGCGGGCTCGCGCCGGGCTGGCGCTCGCGCAGCGGACTGGCGGCAGCGCGCACGATCGAAGCGCGCAGCCATTCGTGGCCGGGCCGGCTCGCGCGGCGGCGCAGCCATAGTGCTTCGATGTCCACCGTCGGCAGTTCCATCGGCAGCGGGCGTACGGCGACCCTGTCGGTGGTGCCGGTCGACGCGAGGAAGTGGCGCGGCAGGGCCGTCAGCAGGTCCGAGTTCGCGACGACGATCCCGGCGGTGAAGAACTGGTTGACGGTCAGCACGATCCGGCGGGTGCGGCCGAGCGCCGCCAGCGTCTCGTCGACGTGGCCATGCGGGCGGCCCGAGACGCTGACCAGCAGGTGGTGGGCCGCGCAGTAGGCGTCGAGCGTCAGTTCGCTGCGGGCGAGCGGATGGTCCCGGCGCATCACGCACGCGTAGTGGCTGCTGTAGAGCCGGCGGTGGCCGAAAGACGCGGCGGTGTCGGGCTGCAGTTCCTCGATCGAGACCGCGGCGATCGCGGCCGGGAAGTGACCGACCGCCACGTCGACGTCCTGCGTCGTCAGCAACTGGCGCGGGTCGCGCGTCGTCAGCGGTAGCACGCGCAGCGAGACGCCGGGTGCTTCCCGCTCGACGATCGCGACCAGCGGCGGGATCAGCAGCGACGCCGTCGCGTCGGCCATCGCCAGCGTGAACTGGGTGCTGGCCTCGCCTGGCACGAAGGTGGAAGGCGTGAAGGTCGCCCGCAGTTGCGCGAGCGCGTCGCGCACCGACGGCCACAGCGACAGCGCGGTCGGTGTCGGCTCGACGCCGTAGCCGGCGCGTTTCACCAGCTCGTCGCCGAGTGCCTCGCGCAGCCGCTTCAGCGCGTTGCTGACGGCGGGCTGGGTCATGGCCAGGTTGGCCGCGGCGCGGGTCAGGTTGCGTTCGGCCATCACTTCGTCGAAAACGCGCAGCAGGTTCAGGTCAAGTGTCCGGAAGTTCATAGGGTAGACCCGCACAAACCATAAACAATATGAATTGTACTCATCGCCAACATCAATTGGAAAAATATCCATGAGTCCCGATAATTGAGTCATGGCAGTGCAGCATCCACGAAGGAGTTACAGATGAGTACGCTGGTCACCACCCACGGAGGCCTCGATCGGGTCGTTCGCGGCGGGCAGGCCGTTGCAGACTTGTTCGGCCGCAGGCCGGCCCGTTCGGCGGGTCGCGGCGATGCGAAGATCGCAGCCGCGCCACGCGGTGCCTTCGCCGCGCTGGTCGCGCGGTTCATCGAGCGCGCTCGCCAGCGCCGGCAGGAGCGGCTGTTCGAGCAACTGATGCACGACGATCCGCGCGTCTACGCCGACGTGCAGGCCGCGATGGCGCGGCAGGAAGCGCTGCAGGAATTGCGCTGACGTTCAACGGGTGGCGGCCCTTGCCGCCACCCTCACCGTGTCTCCTCCTCCACTGTGACAAGTGGATTCGGCCCGCGAAATTCGCGGGCTTTTTTTTTCTGCAACAATGCGCCGTTGTCCCGACGCACAGGACCGAAGGCCATGAGTTCCGAAGCGATCGATCTCCCGGCACTGCTCGCGGGCTCGCGAGTCGCGTTGGCGCGCGCCGCGACGGTGCTCGAGAACGACCGGACCGGCGCCGATGCGCTGCACCAGCGCCTCATGCCGCACTGCGGGCGCGCGCACGTGGTCGGCATCACCGGTGCCCCGGGGGCGGGCAAGTCGACCCTGATCAACGCGCTGCTGGCGGAACTCGTCGCGCGCGGTCGTCGCGTGGCGGTACTGGCGGTGGACCCGTCGAGTCCGCTGACCGGCGGCGCGCTGCTCGGCGATCGTGTCCGCATGGAGGGCCAGGGCGACAGCGATGCGGTCTTCATCCGCTCGGTCTCGTCGCGCGGCCACCTCGGCGGCCTGTCGCGGACCGCGGGACGGATCATCGACCTGTTCGACGCCGCGGGCTTCGATCTCGTGATCGTCGAGACGGTCGGCACCGGGCAGTCCGAGGTCGAGATCGCGCGGTTCGCCGACACCAAGGTCGTGGTCTGCCCACCGGGCCTCGGTGACGAGGTCCAGGCGATCAAGGCCGGCATCCTCGAGATCGCCGACCTGCTGGTGGTGAACAAGGGCGACCTGCCGACGGCGGCGCGCACCGCGCACGACCTGCAGACCGCGCCGATCCTGCAGCATCGCGACCGCTGGCAGGTGCCGGTGTTGCGCACCGTGGCAACGCGCGGAGAGGGCGTTGCCGAACTGATCGAGCGGATCGAAGCGCATTCGCGCGTCGTCGGCAGCGGACTGCGCCTGCGCGCCAGCGAGGCAGCGCCTGTCGTGGCTGCACCGGCGGCGGCCGCGGCTGCGCCTGCGCCTCAGGCCGGCGACGACGAGCTGCTGCAGCGGGTGCAGGGATGGCGTGGCGCCGGCAAGGGCGTTGCGCTGGCGACGGTGGTTCGTACCTGGGGTTCGTCGCCGCGCGCCGAGGGCAGCCATCTTGCGGTCGAAGAGGGCGGCGGCTTCATCGGCTCGGTCTCGGGGGGCTGCGTCGAGGGCGCCGTCATCTCGGAAGCGATGGGCGTGATTGCCGACGGCAAGCCGAAGCTGCTCGAGTTCGGCGTCAGCGACGAGCAGGCCTGGGACGTCGGCCTGGCGTGCGGCGGCAAGGTGCAGGTGTACGTGGAACGCGTCGAATGAAGGCCGAACTGTTCGAACGGCTGATGGCCGATCGCGCCGGCAAGCGCGCGGTCGCGGTCGTCACGCGGCTGGCCGACGGCGCGCAGGCGCTGGTCCACGAAGACGACGTTTCCGGTGACCTGCCGCTGACCGATGAACAGGTCGACGAGGCGCGGCGGCGCCTGCGCGGCAATCGCAGCGGCGTGCTCGAGTCGTCCGGTGGCGAGTCGTTCGCGCGATGCCACGTGTCGGCGCCGCGCATGGTTCTGGTCGGTGCCGTGCACATCGCACAGGCGCTTGCGCCGATGGCCGCGATGGCCGGTTTCGAGGTCATCGTGGTCGATCCGCGCCGCGCCTTCGCCACCAGCGAGCGCCTGCCCGGCGTGACCGTCGTGACGCAGTGGCCCGACGAAGCGATGGCGAGCATCGGCGTCGACGGGCAGACCGCGGTCGTGACGCTGTCGCACGATCCTAAGCTCGACGACCCGGCGCTGGTCGCGGCGCTGCGCAGCCGCGCGTTCTACGTCGGCGCGCTCGGCAGTTCGCGCACGCATGCCAAGCGCGTCGCGCGGCTGACCGAAGCGGGGCTCGGCGACGCGCTGGGCAGGATCCACGCGCCGGTCGGGCTCGATCTCGGCGGCCGTGCCCCGGTGGAGATCGCCGTGTCGATCCTGGCGCAGGTGATCCAGGCGCGCTACGCGAAGTAGCCGCCGC
>DAORSF010000211.1:0-4708 GCA_035443405.1 Burkholderiaceae bacterium
TCGCCCTGCTGCTTGTGCTGGTGCGGCTTGTCGATGACGACCCGGCACCCGGTGACGTTGGGGTGGAACTGTTCGAGCTTGGCGGTCTTGTCGCGAATCAGCGTCTCCAGTGCCGGCGACGTGTCCATGCCATGGAAGTTGATCTGCAGCGGTGTACGCATGGGACTCCTTCGTCTCAGGGTGTGCCCGGCTGCGGGCCGGGCGCCGATACGCTCGATTGTGCCGGATCGCGACGGATCAATGATCGTCGGTGCGCGTGCGTTCGTCGTCGGCCAGCTGGCCGGTGTCGGGGTCGATCCAGTCGGGGACGCCGAGGACGTCTTCGGCCACGCGCACGTCGTCGATGTCCGATTCCTCGGCAGCCGTCTCGTCGTCGGCCATCTGCATGTCCGCGACGGCGTCGACCATCGTCTGGAACGGCCCGTATTCGCGGTCATCCCGGTCGTCCTGCCAATAGAACCCGTCGGGCCGCTCGATGATGCGCGTGTGATCGAACTCGGCCGACGTGGTCGGAATCGTCTGGGTCATGCGTTCCCTCCGTCTCGGGCGGCCGCAACCACCTCTTCGATCGTCGACAGGTGGCGCGTCTCGGCGAGCGCGAACTCCAGCGCCCGGATCCGCACGGCCTCGTTCGGCGACGTCGCGGCCACGTGCTCGAAGATCGCCCGCATGCCACGCTCGTTGACGCGCGCCGTCTCCAGCGCGTCCCCGAGCGACATCGGGCCCTCCGCGGGCGCCGGACGCATCGGCTCGGCCCATGCAACCTGTTCGGCCAGTATCGTCCCGACGTCGAGATCGGGCAAGTCGCGCTCGATGCGGGCGGCCTGCTCGGCCTCGATCACCGCCAGACGGGAGAATACCCGGGCCACGTGCGGCACCGCCCGCACGGCCGGCTCCATCGCCAGTCTGCGATAGCGCGCGGACGCCTCCCGCCGCATCGCAAGTGCCCTGGCCAGCAGGCTGCGCAGCGACACGACCGGTGGAACCACGGACCCCATGCACGTATCCTGCCGTGGCCGCCTGCGGATCGACTTGATGCGGGTCAATGCGCGGTCGTCGTGGCCAAGCACCGTCACCTCGCCGGCATCTTCGGTTAAAGTCGCCGGATCGTCGCGAACCCTGGAGCCGGCACTTGGCATCGGTGACCATCGAAGGAGTCAGGAAATCGTACGGCGCGATCGAAGTCGTCCACGGGGTCGACGTCACGATCGCCGACGGCGAGTTCTGCGTGCTGGTCGGTCCGTCGGGGTGCGGGAAGTCGACCTTGCTCAGGATGATCGCCGGGCTCGAGGAGATCACGTCGGGGCAGGTCCGGATCGGCGATCGTGTCGTCAACGACGTCCAGGCCAAGGACCGGGACATCGCGATGGTCTTCCAGAACTACGCGCTCTACCCGCACATGAAGGTGCGCGAGAACATGGCGTTCTCGCTGGTGCTGGCCAAGCGGCCGCGGGCAGAGATCGACCAGCGCGTCGCGGAGGCGGCCGGCATCCTCGGGCTGACGCCCTACCTCGAACGCTATCCGCGGCAGCTCTCGGGCGGGCAGCGACAACGCGTGGCGATGGGGCGCGCAATCGTCCGCAAGCCGCAGGTCTTCCTGTTCGACGAACCGCTGTCGAACCTCGACGCGAAACTTCGGGTTCAGATGCGTGCCGAGATTCGCGAGCTGCACCAGCGCCTGAAGACCACGTCGATCTACGTGACCCACGACCAGATCGAGGCCATGACGATGGCCGACCGGATCGTCGTGATGCACGACGGCGTCGTCGAGCAGGTCGGCTCGCCGCTGGAACTCTACGACCGCCCGGTCAACGCATTCGTGGCGACCTTCATCGGGTCGCCGGCGATGAACCTGCTCGACGGACGCATCGCCGCTGACCGCGCGAGCGTCGAACTCCCGGGCGGCGCACGCGTCACGATGCCGGCCCTCGCGGGCCAGGCGGGACAGACCGTGAAGTTCGGCATCCGACCCGAGCACCTGGCGCTCGACGACGGCGGAATTCCCTGCGAGGTCGCGGTCATCGAGCCGACCGGCGCCGACACGCAGGTCATCGCGCGCTTCGCCGGCGGCGGCCTGACCGCGGCGTTTCGCGAACGCCATGGCTTCCGCCCCGGCGACCGCATCGGGCTCGCACCGCTACCCGGCATGGTTCACGTCTTCGACGCCGCGACCGGCGCGCGTCTCTGACCCGCTGCGCAGTCTTTCGGGCCCGCCGGTCAGGAACGCGCGCCCGGCTTGCCCGCGGGCGCTGCTCCGGCTCGCGCCCCGGCGAGCCATCGCCGCGGGTCGAGCAGACCGGTGGTAAGCGCCGTGCCCGCCAGGATCGTGGCCGCGCCGGCGAACATGCGCGTCGTGGTCGCCTCGCCGAGAAACAACGCGCCCCACAGCATGCCGAACACCGGCACCAGGAAAGTGACGGAAATCGCGCGCGTGCTGCCGACCCGGTCGATCAGCCGGAAGAAGATCAGGTACGCCAGCCCGGTGCACAGCACGCCGATCAGCACGGCGCTGGACCACGCCCGCCGGTCCGGCGACTGCGCGGGCCACGACGCGATGGCGAACGGCAGCAGCATCAGGGCAGCGAACAGCTGGCTGCCGGCCGCGCCGGTCAGCGCGCTGACGTTGCCGAGTTGCTTCTTCGTCGCCGCCGACGCGATGCCGTAGCAAAGCGTCGCCACCAGCGTCGCGAGAATCGCCAGACCGTTCGCGTCACCGCCCGTGCCGACGCGGCCCCACACCAGCACGAGCACGCCGCCGAAGCCGATCGCAAGCCCCAGCACGCGCCAGCGCCCTAGCCGCTCGCCGAGCCACAGGTACGCGACGACGGCGCCCCAGAACGGCGTGGTCGCGTTGAGGATCGACGTGTAACCGGCGCTCAGGTACTGCGTCGCATAGCCGAACATCACGAACGGCAGCGCTGAATTGAGCAGGCCGACCCACGCGATGCGCCCGGCGTTGGCGCGCAGTTCGGCGCCGCCCGAGGCGTGCACCACGAACGGCAGCAGCACCAGCGCGCCGATGCCGGTGCGCAGCGCCATCAGCGGAAACGCGCCGAACTGCGGCGCGGCGACGCGCATGAACAGGAACGATCCGCCCCACAACGCGGCCAGCAGCAGCAGGTCGCCGACGTCGCGACGCTTCAACTCAGATCGCCCCCTCTACGCGCAGCAGCGCGCGCTTGCGCTCGATCCCGCCGCTGTAGCCGGTGAGCGAACCGTCGCTGCCGACGACGCGGTGGCAAGGCACGACCACCGAGACGGGATTTCGACCGATCGCGCCGCCCACCGCGCGCACGCCGCGCGGCGAACCGGCGCGACGCGCGACTTCCGCGTAACTGAGCGTCTGGCCGTACGGTATGGCCAACAGCTGCGCCCATACACGTCGCTGGAACGGCGTTCCGTCGAGATCGACCCGCAGCTCGAAGGCGGTGCGCCGGCCGTCCGCGTATTGCCCGATCTGCAGGCGGGCCGCAGCCAGCACCGGCCAGTCGTCGTCGCGCACCGCGCCGGCCCGCTCGAGTTCGTCGACGTCGGGCTGATCCTTCTGGCCGACGAAATAGAGCCCGGCGAGCCCGTCGTCCTTCGCGATGGCGAGCACCTCGCCGAATCGCGAGCCGAACAGCGAATAACGGATCGTCACGTCGTACCTCCCGTCGATGTCCACAGGTTCATCACGGCGTAAGCGCGCCACGGCCGCCACCCGTGAGCGCGTTCGCGCGCCTGCGCCGGCGTCCGCGCGCCCAGCGCCCTGAGCACCGCCAGGTCGCCGGCCGGAAACGCGTCCGGCCAGCACAGCGCGCGCATCGCGATGTACTGAGCCGTCCAGTCGCCGATGCCCGGGATGGCCTGCAGCGCGGCAATCGTCGCCTCGGCCTGCGCACGCGGCTCGAGCACCAGCGCGCCGTCGGCGAGCGCGCGCGCCAGGGCCCGGATGCTCCGCGCACGGGCGCCGGGGAGCCCGAGCGCCGCGATCTCGCCTTCGTCGAGCGATGCGATCGTGGCGGCCGAGGGAAAGAGCCGGGCGGGGCCCGCGCGAGCCGCGCCGTCGAGCGGCTCGCCATGAAGCGCGACAAGGCGCGACACGATGGTGCGCGCTGCCTTCACGGTGATCTGCTGCCCGACGATCCCGCGCACTGCGAGCTCGAAGCCCTCGAACGCCCCGATCAGGCGCATCGGGCCGTCGCCGGTCGGCGCCGGCGCGGGACCGGCGGCCAGCGCGCGCTGCACTTCGAGCGGCTCGCAATCGAGATCGAACACGTCGCGCACGCGCTGCAGGATCGCCGGAATCGCGCCGGCCAGCGACGCGGACAGCTCGACGTCGACCAGTGCGCGCGACGGCAGCGGTCGCATCGCGAGCCAGCCTTTCAGCTCGCGGCCGGCGGCGCGCCAGCGCACCGTGCGCCGGTAGGTTTCGCCATGAACCGCCTCGACGCCATCGATGCAGCGCGACGCCAGGAAGGCCAGCGCGCGTTGCCAGTCGTACGGCGGGCGGTACGCCAGCCTGAAACGCATCGTCGACGCCGGCACCGCACCCGCATTGGCGCGCAGCTGCGTGGGGCTGAGCCGGTAGCGCTCGCGGAACGCGGCATTGAATCGTCGCAGGCTGCGAAAGCCGGACGCCGACGCGACCTCGGTCGCCGGCAAGTCGGTGTCGGTCAGCAGGCGCTTGGCGAGCAGCAGGCGATGCGTCTGCGCATACTCGACCGGG
>DAORSF010000212.1:0-4697 GCA_035443405.1 Burkholderiaceae bacterium
CGACGTCGGGCAGGTAGCGGCGCTGCTGCGCCTCGGTACCCGCGAGCGAGATCGACCCGCTGCCGAGCCCCTGCATCGCGAATGCGAAATCCGCGAGCCCCGAGTGCCAGGCCAGCGTCTCGCGCGAAACGCACAGCGAGCGCGTGTCGATCGAGTCGTAGGCGCCGCCCCAGGCCTTGCCGGCGCAGTAGCGCAGCCATCCGGCCTGCCCGAGTTCCGCGACCAGCTGCTTGCAGGCCGCATCGACGTCGGTGTCGTGGTGGTCGGTGAGCCGGGCGTTCGACCATTCGTCGAGGGCGCGCGCGTGCTCGCGGTGCGCGTCGTCGAGGAACGGCCAGGCAAGGTGACTCCGGTCGGGCATCGGTCTCTCCGGTCTGGACGGCGGTCGCGATGCGTGCCAGAGTCGGAGCCCCTGAACGCGACGCTTGATTTATGCGGGCAATGCGTATAGCGTACTGAATGAGCGTTCATTCAGTCAAGCACGGGCTCGCGCGACGAACCCCCAACGGGGCCGTTGGCGACCATGAGGAGATCATCGCATGTACAAGCTGAAAGCGGCAGAGTGGCGTCCCGAGCACTTCCGGTGGCAGGTGCAGGACAACGTCGCCATCGTGACGCTGAACCGCCCCGAGCGGAAGAACCCGCTCACCTTCGAGAGCTACGCCGAACTGCGCGACACCTTTCATCGCCTGCAGTACGCCGAGGACGTGCGCGCGGTCGTCATCACCGGGGAAGGCGGCAACTTCTGCTCCGGCGGCGACGTGCACGAGATCATCGGTCCGTTGACCAAGATGGACATGAACGGGCTGCTGACGTTCACGCGCATGACCGGCAACCTGGTCAAGGAGATGCGCACCTGCCCGCAGCCGATCGTCGCAGCCGTCGACGGCGTGTGCGCCGGCGCCGGCGCCATCCTGTCGATGGCCTCCGACCTGCGCTATGCGACGCCCGACACGAAGACCGCGTTCCTGTTCGTGCGGGTCGGCCTCGCCGGTTGCGACATGGGCGCCTGTGCGATCCTGCCGCGGATCATCGGCCACGGACGCGCCAGCGAACTGCTCTATACCGGCCGCTCGATGAGCGCCGACGAGGGCAAGGCCTGGGGCTACTACAACGACGTGGTGCCGAACGAGCAGGTGCTGCAGAAAGCGGTCGACATGGCGAAGTCGCTCGCGGCCGGACCGGCCTTCGCGCACTTCATGACCAAGAAGTGCCTGCACCAGGAGTGGAACCAGACGATCGAGCAGGCGCTCGAAACGGAAGCCGAGGCGCAGGCGATCTGCATGCAGACGCAGGACTTCACGCGCGCCTACAACGCTTTCGTGGCCAAGGAGAAACCGCGGTTCGAGGGCAACTGAAGGCGAGGTCATGAGCTCGCCCGAGCACGTCGCCAGCGTCGTCAGCGATCCGAAACTGGTCGAGGAGCGGCGCGCCGGGATCCTCGACGCGGCCGTGAAGCTGTTCGCCGAGAACGGCTATTACGTCACCACGATCCAGCAGATCGCGAAGGCCAGCGGCGTCAGCATCGGGCTGATCTACCAGTACTTCGGCGACAAGGACGACATCCTGTTCCTGTCGCTGAAGCGCGTGCTCGATCGCTACGAGACCGAGATCCCCGCGCGCCTCGACGGTGTCGCCCACCCGGTCGATCGACTGTGCACTGCGGTGTGGGCGTACTGCGCGATCGTCGACGAATTGCGGCAGGTGGCTGTCCTGACGTATCGATCGACCGGCTCGCTGCGCGCCGATCGCCGCGCGCTGATCCAGCAGGCCGAGCTTCGCACCAATCGACTGCTCGAGCGCTGCGTGCTCGATTGCATCGAAGGTGGCTTCATGCGCGAGCTCGACGAGTTCATGCTGGTCTACCAGCTGGTCATGTTCTGCCACGCGTGGGCGCTCAAGCACTGGGCATTGCGCGAGCGCTTCGACCTCGGGCACTACGTGTCGGGTGGCGTCGCGCTGCTGGTCGAGCCGTTCCTCACCGCAAGGGGCAAGGCCGCGCTCGCCGCGCTGCGCCGGCGCAGCAACGATTTCGCGGTCGAACCCGTGCGCTAGGCGGCGGTCGAGCGATCCATCGGGGAAGGGGCGGGACACAATGGTGAACGAGCGTTCGATCACGGACCCTGCCGCGCCGATCACGCTGTCGATCGAAGGCGGTGTCGCGGTCGCGACGCTGTGTCGCCCTCCGGTCAACGCGATCGACGACACGTGGGTGGCGCGCCTCGACGAGGTGCTCGACGACGCCGAGTCGGACGACGACGTGCGGGTGCTGTGGATCCGCAGCGCGCAGCGCGTGTTCTGCGCCGGCGCCGACCTCGAGTTCATGCGCGAGCGCTTTGCGACCGCCGAAGGGCGCCGCGCGATGATCGACTTCACGCGGCGGCTCCAGCAGGTGTACGCCCGCATCGAGTGCAGCCCCAAGGTATCGGTCGCCGAGATCGGCGGCGCCGCCCTCGGCGGCGGCTTCGAACTCGCGCTGGCCTGCGACATGCGCGTCGTCGCCGACGAGGCGCGGCTCGGCCTGCCCGAGGCCCGGCTCGGCCTGCTGCCCGCCGCCGGCGGCACTCAGCGCATGACGCGCATCTGCGGCGAGGCGCTCTCGCGGCGGCTGATCCTCGGCGCGGAGATCGTGCCTGGGGCCGACGCGGTGGCGCTCGGGCTCGCGCAATGGCGGGCGCCGCTGGCCGAACTGGACGCGACCGCGCGCGGCGTCGTGCACCGGATCGCGGAGTTGCCCGGGCGGGCGCTGAGCGAATGCAAGCGTTGCATCGCGGCCGCGCTCGAGCCGGGTCGAAGCGGCTACGAGACGGAGCTCGAGGGCAGCGGCGCGCTTCTGGCGCTCGCGGAAACCCAGGACCGGGTGCGTCGATTCTTGGAGCGCAGCGCCTAGCGACGCGGGAAGGCCGGAGAGGCCCCGACACGAGGGGACGGGAGGACGGACGATGGAGGGGATGCAGGTCGACGCGCGGAGGATCGCGATGGAGCGCGAGCGGGGAATCTGGCCCGACCGCGTGCTCACCGACTACCTCGACCGCTGGACCGCGGAGAAGGGCAACGCGACGGCGCTGATCGGCTTTCGCGAGGAGAGCGGCGCCACCGTGCGGCTGACGTGGCGCGAGCTCGGCGAGCGCGTCGCACGGATCGCGCAGGGACTCGCCGCGCGCGGCGTCGGCAAGGGCGACGTCGTGTCGCTTCAGCTGCCGAACTGGTGGGAGTTCGTCGCGGTGCACCTGGCGTGCCTGCGCATCGGCGCGATCACCAATCCGCTGATGCCGATCTTTCGTCACCGCGAGCTGTCGTTCATGGTCGGCCACGCCGAGTCGAAGGTGCTGATCGCGCCGACGCGCTTCCGCGGCTTCGACCACGGCGGGCTGGCCCGATCGCTCAGCTACGAGTTGTCGTCGCTGAAGCACGTCTTCCTGGTCGACGGGGACGGCGAGGACTCGTTCGAATCGGCACTGCTGGCCGGTCCGGCCGATCCGGCGTTCACGCACGGCACCGCGATCGACGGCAACGCGCTGGTGCAGCTGCTGTACACGTCGGGCACGACCGGCGAACCGAAGGGCGTGCTGCACACGTCGAACACGCTGCTCGGCACGATCCTGCAGTTCATCCGGCGGCTCGAGTGTTCCGATCGTGACGTGGTATTCATGCCGTCGCCGCTGGCGCACCAGGCCGGCTTCGCCTACGGCCTGATGCTCGGCGTTGCGCTGGGCGCGCCGATCGTCCTGCTCGACATCTGGCACCCCCGGCGTGCTGCCGAGTTGATGGAGCAATACCGCGCCACCTACACCTTCGCGTCGACGCCGTTCCTCGCCGACCTGGCGCAGTTCGACGACATCGAGCAGCGCGACCTGCGCGCGTTCAGGCTGTTCGTCACGTCGGGAGCGCCGATCCCGCCGGTCGTCGTCAAGCAGGCGCAGGAGAATCTCGGCGTGACCGTGGTCGCCAGCTGGGGAATGAGCGAAGTCTGCTCGGCGACCACGACGCTGCTTTCGGGACACAAGGTCCAGGAGAGCGACGGCATCGCGGTGCCGGGCTCCGAGGTCAAGGTCGTGGACGACCAGGGCAACGAAATGCCGCGCGGCCAGCAGGGCTCGCTGCGGGTTCGCAGCGCCGCGCTGTTCGTCGGCTACCTGAAGCGTCCGCAGCTCTACGGGGTCGACGCCGATGGCTGGTTCAACACCGGCGACATCGCGCGCATGGACGACGAGGGGTACATCCGCATCTGCGGGCGCGACAAGGACATCGTGATCCGTGGCGGGGAGAACATCCCGGTGGTGGAGATCGAGGCGACGCTGTACCGGATGCCGGGCGTCCTCGAGGCGGCGATCGTCGGCATGCCCGACCCGCGGCTCGGCGAGCGCGCCTGCGCGTTCGTGGCGGTGCAACCGGGCGTCCAGGTCGACCTGTCGACGATGCGCGCGTTTCTCGAGGCGCAGCAGGTCAGCAAGAGCTTCTGGCCGGAGCGGCTCGAGGTCCTCGAACAGTTGCCGCGCAACCCGACCGGCAAGGTGCTCAAGTTCGTGCTTCGCCAGATGGCGCAGAAGCTGGCCGATCAGGCTGGCGGCGACCCCGCGCGGCCGTCGTGACGGGCCGGCGCGGCATCCAGTAGACTTGGCGGTTCCGCGTTTCCCGGATGCGCCGCCCGGCATGAGCACCAACCTCTCGGAATTCGAACGCGCCCGCAAGGTCCT
>DAORSF010000213.1:0-4687 GCA_035443405.1 Burkholderiaceae bacterium
CGCGCGATCGAGAACCAGTGCTACGTGCTGGCGCCGGCGCAGGGCGGGCAGCACGAGAACGGCCGACGCACCTGGGGCCACTCGATGCTGATCGACCCGTGGGGCGAGGTCGTGTCGGCACGGACGCAGGACGGCGAGGGCGTGGTGGTCGGCGACGTGTCCCGCGCGCGGCTCCGCCAGGTGCGCGCCAGCCTGCCCGCGCTGTCGCACCGGGTCATGTAGCATGTCCGGCATGAAACCCGCAGAACCCGTTTTCGGGCGCCTCGCCATCGCGCGGAGCGTCCTGCTCGAGCCTTATGGGCTCGACGAGTCCCACCTCGGCGGCGCGCTGGCCGAGATCTTCCGGCATCGCGTCGACTACGCCGACCTCTACTTCCAGTTCACGCGCAGCGAGGGCTGGAGCCTGGAGGAAGGCATCGTCAAGTCCGGCAGCTTCTCGATCGACCAGGGCGTCGGCGTGCGCGCGGTCTCGGGCGATAAGACTGCTTTCGCGTACTCGGACGTGATCGGGGCCGATGCGCTGATGTCGGCCGCGCGCGCCGCGCGCACCATCGCTTCGCGCGGTGCGGGGCGCGTCAAGGTGGCTTCGTCGCTGGCGCCGACGGCTGGCCGCGAGCTGTACGCGGCCGACGATCCGATTCCGCGGCTCGACGCGGCGGCGAAGGTCGCGTTGCTCGAGCGCCTGGAGCGCATGGCGCGCGCGAAGGACCCGCGCGTGAAACAGGTGATGGCCGGTCTCGCCGCCGAGTACGACGTGGTGCTGGTGGCGCGGTCCGACGGCGTGATCGCCGGCGACGTGCGCCCGCTGGTGCGGGTCTCGCTCACCGTGATCGCCGAGCAGGGCGGCCGGCGCGAGCAGGGTCACGGCGGCGGCGGGGGTCGATTCGATTTCGCGCACTTCGACGACGCGCGCCTGGCGCGTTACGTCGACGAGGCGGTGCAGGCGGCGCTGACCAACCTCGAATCGCGACCGGCGCCTGCGGGAACGATGACGGTCGTGCTCGGTCCGGGGTGGCCCGGCGTGCTGCTGCACGAGGCGGTCGGCCACGGGCTCGAGGGCGACTTCAACCGCAAGGGCTCGTCGGTGTTCGCGGGCCGGGTCGGGCAGCGCGTCGCGAGCAAGGGCGTCACGGTCGTGGACGACGGCACGCTGCCGGACCGGCGCGGATCGCTGAACATCGACGACGAAGGCAATCCGTCGCAGCGAAACGTGCTGATCGAGGACGGCATCCTGAAGGGCTACCTGCAGGACACGCTGAACGCGAGGCTGATGAAGGTCGGCGTCACCGGCAACGGCCGGCGCGAATCGTTTGCGCACCTGCCGATGCCGCGGATGACCAACACCTACATGCTCAACGGCGATCGCGATCCGGCCGAGATCATCGCGTCGATCGACCGCGGCCTGTACGCGGTGAACTTCGGCGGCGGGCAGGTCGACATCACCAACGGCAAGTTCGTCTTCTCGGCGTCCGAAGCGTGGTGGGTCGAGAAGGGCACGCTGCAGTACCCCGTCAAGGGCGCCACCATCATCGGCAACGGCCCGGATGCGTTGACGCGGGTCACGATGATCGGCAACGACATGCACCTCGACTCGGGCATCGGCGTGTGCGGCAAGGATGGCCAGAGCGTGCCGGTCGGCGTCGGCCAGCCGACGCTGCGCATCGAGGCGCTGACCGTCGGCGGGACCGCATAGGCGCGCGATGGCCGGCGAGCGGCTCGGCACAGCGGACGGCGGCCGGCCTGCGGAGCCGCCGCCCGGGCCGGCGCCGCGGGACCCGGGCTCTCCGCAGGACCTGAACTCGCCGCAGGCCTCGGCACCGGTGGCGCCGCCGCGCCGCCGCCGCTGGCTGCGAATCGCGCTCTGGGCCCTGTCGGCGGTCGCGGTGTACGCGCTGCTCGGCTTCGTGGTCGCGCCGCGCGTGGCGCAGAGCCAGCTGGTCGAACGGCTGGGCGCCGAACTCGGTCGGCCGGTCGCGATCGAGCGCATCGAGTTCAACCCGTTCACGCTGCTGTTGCGCGTGCACGGATTGAGCGTGTCCGAGCCCTCCGGCGGTGCCGGCTTCGCCGGCTTCGACCGGCTCGACGCCGACCTGTCGTGGCGCTCGCTGTACCGCCTGGCGCCGGTGCTGTCGTCGGTTTCGCTGCATCGGCCTCACCTGCGCCTGGCGCGCGACGAGCACGGGGTCTACACCATCCAGGACCTGCTCGACAAGTGGGCGGCGCGGCCACCTTCCGAGCCGGGTCCGCCGCCGCGATTCTCGGTGGCCAACATCGTCGTCGACGAGGGACGCTTCGAGTTCGACGACGCGCAGCTGGACGTGCGTCACGAGGTCGCGTCGCTCGCGCTGACCGTGCCCTACGTGTCGAGCTTGCCGGTGGACGAGCAGGTCTGGGTCGAACCGAGCCTGCGGGCGACGGTCAACGGCGCGCCATTCTCGCTCGAGGGCAAGTCGTTGCCGTTCAGCCCGACCCGCGACGCCACGCTCGACGTCGACCTCGACGGTTTCGACCTCACCGATTTCGTCGGCTATTCGCCGGTGCCGTTGCCGGTCGCGTTGCGCGCCGGCCGGCTCGACACGGCGCTGAAGATCACGTTCTCGCAGCCGACCGGCGCCACGCCGACGGTCGCAGTGACCGGCAGCGCGAACCTCGCCGGGCTCGACCTGCGCCAGCCCGACGGCACGCCGCTGCTGGCCACCGAGTCGATCGCCGCCGAACCGATTGCCGTTGCGTGGCCGGACAACCGCTACACGATCGGCCGCGTCACGATCAGCGCGCCGGAAATCGCGGTCCGGCGCCAGGCAGGGCAGCGCTTCCTCGAGCCGGTGCTGGCTGCCGTCGAACGCAGTCGGACGCGCGGCGGTGCGCGAGCCGAAGCTGCACCCGCATCGCCCGCGGCACCGCCGACACCGGCGGCGGATGCGCAAGCGTCACCGCCCGCAACCGCGAAGACGCCGCCGGCGACGCCCGGCCCGCAGTGGGCGATCGACGAGATCGTCGTCAACGGCGGCAAGGTCGCGTTCGACGACATGCAATTCCAGCCGAAGCCGCTGCGGCTGAACGCGGGCGGCGTCGAGGCCACGATGCGCAAGCTGGTCAGCGACCCGGACGTGCCGGCCGAATTCGAGCTGGCATTCGGCCTGGCGAACGGCGAAAGCGGGCGCGCGACCGGCACTGCGCTTTGGCAGCAGGGCACGGTCGACGCCCGGGCGCAGCTGTCCGGGATCGCGCTCGCCCGGTGGTGGTGGCTCGCCGAGCCCCGCGTCGCCCTCGATGCGCTCGACGGAACGCTCGCACTCGCTGCAAGAGTGCGGGTGACGCCGGTCGGCAAGGCCGGCACCGCGGTCCGCGTCGAGGAGGGGTCGGCGAAACTGAAGGCCCTGTCGCTGCGCCAGCGCTGGGACAAGCGCACGCTGATTGCGCTGCCGCAGCTCGATCTCGACGGCGTCACGATCGACCTGTCGAAGCGAACGATCGATCTCGGCACCCTTTCGACGAAGGGCGGACAGCTGCTTGTGCGCCGCGACGACGCGGGCCGCTTCAACTTGCAGCGGGTCGCGGCCGCCGACCCGCGGGAAACTGCGGCGCCTGAACGCCGGGTCGGCGGCGGAGCCGAATCGCCGGCGGCGGCGTCCGGCGATACGGCTGCGGCCGCGGCCGGCGAGTGGACGCTCGGGCTCGGCAAGCTCGCGATCGAGGACTTCGGCGTCGAGCTGGAGGACCAGCGCGGCGGACGGGCGGCCAACCTGCGCATGCGTGCCATCGAGATCGGCGCGAGCGGGCTTTCCAGCGCAGCCGGCGCGCCGCGCGCCAAGGTGCAGGTCAAGGCGCGCGTCGACCGGCGGGGCTCGCTGAACCTGGCCGGCGACCTCGGGCTCAGGCCGCTCGCGGCGACGCTGCGCGTGGCTGCGCGTGACCTGGTGATCGTGCCGCTGCAACCGTACTTCACCGAGTACGTGAACGCGCTCGTGTCGAGCGGCGCGGTCAGCGCCGACGGCACCCTGCGGTTCTCGGTGCCCGGGAAGGGGGCGCCGCGCGTCACCTGGAAGGGCCGCACATCGATCGCCGACTTCGCGGCGGTCACCAAGGAGGCGAGCACCGAACTGCTGCGCTGGAAGTCGCTGACGTTCGACGAGGTCGACTTCGACTCCGAGCCGCTCGCGGTCGACGTCGGCAGCATCGCGCTCACCAGCTTCTATGCGCGCGTGATCCTCAGCGCGGAGGGGCGGCTGAATCTTCGCGACCTGCTCGTCGATCGCGGAGCCGGGAGTGCGGCGACACCGCGGTCGCCGACGGCGCCCGTTGCCGCAGCCGCGTCCGCCGCCGCTCCGACGGCGGCCGACGCGCCGCTGCGGCGCAAGCTGCGCGTCGGCGGCGTGCAATTGACCGACGGCAACATCGACTTCAGCGACTTCTTCGTGCAGCCCAACTACTCGGCGAACCTGACCGGCATGAACGGGCAGGTTTCGGAGATCACGCCGGAGCAGGCCGGCGACGTCGAACTGCGCGGCCGCGTCGACCAGACCGGCACCGTCCAGATCCTCGGGAAGGTGAATCCGCTCGCCGAACCGCTGTTCCTCGACCTGAAGGCCGACGCCAGCGACATCGACCTGCCGCGGCTGTCGCCGTATTCGGCGAAGTACGTCGGCTACGGCATCGAGAAGGGCAAGCTGTCGGCGAAGGTCGC
>DAORSF010000214.1:0-4678 GCA_035443405.1 Burkholderiaceae bacterium
GGTAACGGACGTAGCCGCCGTCGCGCGCGGTCGCGCCGTGCGGCACCCAGTACAGACGCATCAATCCCATCACGTGGTCGATGCGAAGCGCCGCGGCGTGGCGCATGCTGGCGCGCAGCACCTGCACGAATGGCGCGTGGCCGCGTTCGCGCAGCGCCTCCGGGATCAGCGGCGGCAGCCCCCAGTCCTGTCCCGACAGGTTGAAGTCGTCGGGGGGGGCGCCGACGCTCGCCGAGGCGGCGTAGCAGCCTTCGAAGGTCCGGCACTCCGAACCGGCGCGATCGACCGACACCGCGAGGTCGACGTAGAGGCCGATCGCCATGCCGCGCTCGTCGCAGCGCGCTGCGGCGCGCGCCAGCTGGCGATCGGCGTGCCACTGCAGGTACTCGTGGTACTCGATGCGCTCGATCGATGCGGACGACGCGTGCAGCGGCTCGTGTTCGGCCTCGAACGTCGCGTGCCGGCGCAATGCCGCGCCGGCCTGCGCCTGGAACGCCCGGAACTCCGCTGCGCGAGGCGTCGCGTGCGCGAGGTGCGCGCGGCGGAAGTGCGCATGGAGTTCGCGCAGCACGTCGTGCTTGGCGTCGGACACGCCCTCGAAGTCGACCAGCGCGGACGCGCGCAGCGCGTCGAGCCGTGCGGCAAACGACGGCGAGCGCACGCGGGCGCGCACTGCGTCGGCCTCGGCGAACTCGTCGACCGCCTCGACGTCGATCGCCAGCACGTCGAGCCACAGCCGCGACGACGGTGCGTACGGGCTGACGCGTCCCGGTTCGTTCGCGAAGCGCGCGTGCAGCGGGTTGAGCCCGATCGCACTGGCGCCGCGCATCGCGGCCACGTCGATCAGCGCCAGCAGGTCGCCGAAATCGCCGACGCCCCAGTTGCGCCGCGAGCGCAGGCCGTAGAGTTGCACCGACCAGCCCCAGACGCGCGCGCCGTCGTCGAGCGATGGCGGCCGGTAGCAGTGGGCCGGCGCGACGATCACCAGCACGTTCGCTTCGGTGTCGCCGGCGCGCAGCGCCAGCCGATGGTAGCCCCGCGGCAGGCCGGCGGCGATGGCGAGCGTGCGCGACTCGTGCGCGAGGCCGCCGACGTCGGCACGCTCCTTCAGCGGCAGCGCGTCGATGTCGGCCGCGCCTCGCCGGGCCTCGCCCGACTCGGGTGCCAGCCGCCATTCGACCCGGTCGCCGGGCCCGCGCCGCGGCAGCCTGAGCAGCACCTCGATCGTCTCCGCGGGAGCCGCGACCGCGACCACCGGCTCGGCCAGCCGTCGCCAGTAGCGATGGTGGGCCGTCGCCAGGCCGAGCTCGACATCGTCGGCGCTGTCGGCGGGCACGCCGAGGTCGCCGAGCAGCGCGCGCAGGCCTGCGTCGGACACGTCGTGGCGGCGTCCCCAGATGTCGTGGAAGCCGGCCTCGACGCCGTGCGCCGCGGCGAGCCACAGCAGGCGCTCGCGGGGTGTCGCCCCGCTCATGGCAGCGAGGCCGGGCGGGTCAGCAGCGCGAGCGAGCGGCCGTGCAGCGCGTAGCGGGCGCCGCCCGCATAGTGTTCACCGTCGGGCCGCGCCGGATCGCCGGCGGCGACCGGGGCCGCGTCGGTGCCGTCGCGCGCCGTGTCGAGGACGCGGCGCCAGGTTTCGCCGTCGAGCGCGGGCAGCACGAACGCCTCCTCCTCGTGGTCCGCGTTGAACAGCATCAGGAAGTCTTCGTCGCGCACCGGCCGGCCGCGCCGATCGACCTCCTGGAGCCCGGCGCCGGCGAGGTAGACCGCGAGGCAGCGCGCGTGCTCGCGCTCCCACTCGTGGTCGCTCATCTCGGTGCCGTCCGGACGCAGCCACAGGATGTCCTTGACGCCGCTGCCGTGCAGCGGGCGGCCCTGGAAGAAGTCGCGGCGCCGGAAGGCCGGGTGCTCGCGTCGCAGCTGCACCAGCCGGCGCACGAAGGCGAGCAGCGATGCGCGCTCGGCGTCGAGGGTCCAGTCGACCCACGACACGTCGTTGTCCTGGCAATAGGCGTTGTTGTTGCCGCGCTGCGTGCGGCCGATCTCGTCGCCCGCGAGCAGCATCGGCACGCCCTGCGAGAGCAGCAGCGTGGCGAGTAGGTTTCGCTGCTGGCGCGCGCGCAGTGCCCGGATCTGCGGGTCGTCGGTCGGGCCCTCGACACCGCAGTTCCACGACAGGTTGTGATCGTGGCCGTCGGCGCCGTTCTCGCCGTTGGCTTCGTTGTGGCGCTCGTTGTACGACACCACGTCGGCGAGCGTGAAACCGTCGTGCGACGTGATGAAGTTGATGCTGGCGTGCGGGCGGCGCCCCGAGCGGCCGTACAGGTCGCTCGACCCGGTGAGCCGGCGCGCGAACTCGCCGATCCGCCCGCCGTCGCCCTTCCAGTACGCGCGCATGCCGTCGCGATACCGGTCGTTCCACTCGGCCCAGCCGACCGGAAAGTTGCCGACCCGGTAGCCGCCCGCGCCGACGTCCCACGGTTCGGCGATGAGCTTCGCGCGGCTGAGCACGGGATCCTGCCTGATCACGTCGAACAGGCTGTTCCAGCTCTCGATGCCGCCGGCCGCGCGCGCCAGCGCCGGCGCGAGGTCGAAGCGGAAGCCATCGACGTGCATCTCGTCGGCCCAGTAGCGCAGCGAGTCCATCACCAGCTGCAGCGTGCGCGGGTGCAGCAGGTTCACCGTGTTGCCGCAGCCGGTGAAGTCGGTGTACAGGCGCGGGTCGGACGGATCGAGCCGGTAGTACGCGGCGTTGTCGATGCCGCGCAGGCCCAGGGTCGGTCCGAGGTGGTTGCCCTCGCAGGTGTGGTTGTAGACCACGTCGATGATCACCTCGATGCCGGCCGAATGCAGCGCCTTGACCATCGATTTGAATTCCTCGACGCGGCCCGTCGCGCTGTAGCGCGCCTCGGGCGCGAAATAGCCGAGCGTGTTGTACCCCCAGTAGTTGCGCAGGCCGCGCTCGACGAGGGGCCGCTCGTCGACGAAGGCGTGCACCGGCATCAGCTCGACGGTGGTGACGCCGAGTCGCCTCAGGTGGTCGATGACCGGCTGCTGCGCGAGCGCTGCGTAGGTGCCGCGCAGCTGCGGCGGGACCTCGGGGTGCCGCATCGTGAACCCGCGCACGTTGAGCTCGTAGATGACGGTCTCGTTCCACGGCACGTCGGGCCGGCGATCGGCGCCCCAGCTGAAGGCGGTCTCGATCACGAGCCCCTTCGGCACGAACGGCGCACTGTCGCGCCGGTCGAACGACAGGTCGCCCCGCTCGTGGCCGCGCGTGTAGCCGTACAACGCGTCGTGCCAGCGCAGCGTACCGGCGATGGCCCTGGCGTACGGATCGAGCACCAGCTTGTGCGGATTGAAGCGCAGGCCGAGCGCGGGCTCGTACGGCCCGTGCACCCGGTAGCCGTAGACCTGTCCCGGACGCGCCTGCGGCAGGTAGCAGTGCCAGACCTGGTCAGTGCACTCGTCGAGGACGATGCGCTCGATCTCGTTGCGACCGTCAGGGTCGAACAGGCACAGCTCGACCAGCAGGGCGTCGCCGGCGAAGAGCGCGAAATTCACGCCTTCGCCGTCCCAGGTCGCGCCCAGCGGATAGGGCCGCCCCGGCCAGGGACGATCAGCCACCGTCGATCTCCTTGAGCACCACAGTCGCCAGCGGCGGCAGCGTCAGCGCGAGCGAGCAGGGCTGGCCGTGGCTGGGCAGCGGCACGGCTTCGACGCCGCCGAGGTTGCCCCAGTCGGCGCCGCCGTAGATCTTCGCGTCGCTGTTCAGGATCTCCCGCCAGCGGCCGGCCGCGGGGACGCCCAGCGTGTAGTTCGTCCGCGGCACCGGCGTGAAGTTGCACGCCACCAGCACCGCCGGCGCGCCGGCGCGCGGCCGCCTCAGGAATGCGATGACGCTGTGGAGCGCGTCGCTGCAGTCGATCCACTGGAAGCCGTCGCCGGAGAAGTCGAGCTGGTGCAGCGCGGGTTCGTCGCGGTACACGCGGTTCAGGTCGGACACCCAGCGCCTCACGCCGTCGTGCCCGGGGAGCGACGCGACCCACCACTCGAGTTCGCCGTCGTGCGTCCACTCGCGGCGCTGGCCGAATTCGCTGCCCATGAACAACAGCTTCTTGCCGGGATGCGTCCACATGTAGCCGTACAGCGCGCGCAGGTTGGCGAACTTCTGCCAGTCGTCGCCGGGCATCTTGCCGATCAGCGACCCCTTGCCGTGGACCACCTCGTCGTGCGACAGCGGCAGCACGAAGTTCTCGTTGAACGCGTACCAGAGCGAGAACGTCAGCTTGTCCTGGTGATGGGCGCGGTGCACCGGGTCCTCGCGCGCGTAGGCGAGCGTGTCGTGCATCCACCCCATGTTCCACTTCATTCCGAATCCCAGTCCTCCGGCGTCGGTCGGGCGCGATACCATCGGCCAGGCGGTCGACTCCTCGGCGATCGTCAGCGTGTCCGGGTGGTCGCGGTAGACCGCTTCGTTGAGCCGGCGAATGAACGCGACCGCTTCGAGGTTCTCGCGTCCGCCGTATCGATTCGGGATCCATTCGCCCTTGCCGCGCGAGTAGTCGAGGTACAGCATCGACGCCACCGCGTCGACGCGCAGGCCGTCGACGTGATAGCGCTCGAGCCAGAACAGCGCCGACGACAGCAGGAACGCCGACACCTCGTGGCGGCCGTA
>DAORSF010000215.1:0-4671 GCA_035443405.1 Burkholderiaceae bacterium
GGCGGTGCAGGTGATCGACCAGGTACATGAAGTCCTGCGGCGTGCCGTAGCGCGCCGTCGGCGCGAAATAGCCGGTCGTCTGGTAGCCCCACGAGCCGTAGAACGGGTGCTCGGTGACAGGCATCAGCTCGACGTGCGTGAAGCCGGTCTCGTGCACGTACGGCACCAGCGCCTCGGCGAGTTCGCGCCACGACAGGTGCCCGCCGTCACCGCGTCGCCGCCAGGAGCCGGCGTGCACTTCGTAGATCGAGATCGGCGCGTCGAGGGCATTGCGCGCTCGCCGGGTCGACATCCAGTCGCTGTCGTGCCACTCATAGTCCAGCGTCCAGACGCGCGACGCGGTTCGCGGCGGCTCCTCGCAGAAGACCGCAAAGGGATCGCTCTTGTCGGGCACCGCCGCTCCGCTCGCCGACACGATCCGGTACTTGTAGGCCTGGCCGCGCTGCGCCGCGCCGGCGAAGCCCTCCCAGATGCCCGAGCCGTCCCAGCGGGGCTGCAGCCGGTCGGCGTCGCCGTTCCAGCCGTTCCAGTCGCCGACCACGCTGACCGAGCGCGCGTTCGGCGCCCAGACCGCGAAGTGCGCGCCCGTCCCGCCTGGATCCGGATGGCAGCCGAGGTGCCGGTGCAGCCGCGCGTGCGTGCCTTCGCGGAACAGGTAGATGTCGTGGTCGGTCAGCAAGCGGAAATCCCGGGTTCCTTGCGCGATGGTAAGGCAGCGAAGCCCGCCCCGCCGCGCGTGGCTCTTCCGGGTCTGGCTCCTCCGAGCCATTGTGGCACGGGGCTCGCCGGCGCAAAGTCGCGTCCTCGACACAACGGGCACGGCGGGCGCGCAGCGGCCGCCGAGCGAAGCACAAGGGAAGGGACATGAAGCCAGCAGACGAATCCGATCCGCGCCTCTCGATGCTCGAGACGATGATGACGATCCGCGCCTACGAGCAGAAGCTCGTGGCGATCAACGCGCAGACCGGCGCCGCCGGCACCTGCACCTCGGTGGGCCAGGAAGCCGGCGCGGTCGGCGTGGTGCGCGCGCTCGAGCGGCGCGACCGCATCGTGACCAACCACCGCAGCGCCGGACACCTGTTGGCGCGCGGCGCCGACGCGGGCCGGATGATGGCCGAGGTGCTCGGACGCGTCGACGGCTACTGCAAGGGCAAGAGCGGTTCGCTGCACATCTCCGCGAAGGAGCTCGGCGTGGTGCTCACGTCGACCATCGTCGGCGGCGAGCTGTCGATGGTCACCGGCGTCGCGCTCGCGCAGAAGATGGGCATGGGCGAGTCGGGCGGCATCGTGGCCACCTTCTTCGGCGACGGCGCGGCCTGCGAAGGCATCTTCCACGAGTCGATGAACCTCGCGGCGCAGTGGCAGTTGCCGGTCCTCTACGTCTGCGAGAACAACCAGTGGCAGGCCTACGTCCGCCGCGACGAGACGATGCCGATCGAGCACATCCGCACCTGGGCCGCCGCGCACGGCGTCGAGTCGGTGACGGTCGACGGCAACGACGTCGAGGCGGTGCACGCCGCCGCGCGCAAGGCGGTCGCGACGATCCGCGCGACCGGCCGGCCGTACTTCCTCGAGCTCGACACCTACCGGCTGCGCGGGCACTTCGAGCCCGACGACCAGAGCTACGTCGACGCCGCCGAACTCGAGGCGCGCCGCGCGCGCGACCCGATCCGCGTGACCTCGGAGCGGCTGATCGCCGCCGGCGTCACCCACCGCGGCGAGCTCGAGCACATCCAGCAGCGCGTCGACGCGACGATCGAGGCGGCCGCCGCCTTCGCCAACGGCTCGGCCTGGCCCGACCCGCGCGAGCTGACCACCGACGTCTACGCCTGAAACTCATACGAGGGATTCGACATGTCACAGATCACGGCAAACGATGCGGTCGGCCAGGCGCTGGCCGAGGAAATGCGGCGCGATGCGCGCGTCATGCTGTTCGGCGAGGGCGTCGCCACCAAGCGCCACGACCTGGTGCGCGAGTTCGGCACCGACCGCGTGCGCAATACGCCGCTGGCCGAGGCGATCATCGCCGGCACCGCGGTCGGCGCGGCCGCCAGCGGCCTGCGCCCGGTGGTCGACCTGCTGTTCGCGCCGTTCCTGACCTACTCGATGGACGCGATCGTCAACAGCGCCGGCAAGCTGCGCTACCTGTCGGGCGGCCAGTTCGAGTTCCCGATGGTGGTGCTGGCGATGACCGGCGCCGGCTGGGCCGTCGGCGGACAACACAACCACAACCTCGAGGCGATGTTCGTGCACGCGCCGGGCCTGAAGGTGGTCATGCCGTCGAGCGCCGCCGACTTCAAGGGGCTGCTGAAGGCGGCGATCCGCGACGACAACCCGGTGCTGTTCTTCATGGACATCGCGCTGACGATGGCGCCGGGCGAGGTGCCCGAGTCGGCCGACCACGTGGTGCCGCTCGGCAAGGCGGCGCTGCTGCGCGAAGGCAGCGACGTGACGCTGGTGTCGTATGCCAAGACCGTCGGCGCCTGCCTGGGCGCGGCCGAAGCGCTGGCCGGGCAGGGCGTGTCGGCCGAAGTGCTCGACCTGCGCACGCTCAAGCCGCTCGACGAGAAGGCGATCCTTCGCTCGGTGCGCAAGACCGGCCGGCTGGTGGTCGTGCACGAAGCGAACCGGCTGTGCGGCATCGGCGCCGAGGTGTCGGCGATCGTGAGCGAGCACGCGTTCGATGCGCTGAAGGCGCCGGTGCGCCGCGTGGCCGGGCCGGACGCGCCCGCCGCAGCGTCGTGGGTGCTCGAGCAGGCGGGGGTGCCGACCGCGGAGGCGGTGCGCGACGCGGTGCTCGGGATGGTGGGCGCGCGCGCGGCCGCCTGACCGGGCGACTGTGCAGGCGCCGGCGTCAGGCCGGGCCGAAGGGGTGAAACTGCAGGAAGGGGTGTGACTGCAAGAGAAGGGGTGAAACGGCCAGAAAGGGGTGCAAGGTGCGGAAGGGGCGGGCGGCGGCGGTCGATTACGATGCACGTCGCAACTCCCCGAAGCCGATCGCAGCCGCGCCTTCGCATGTCGTCACGCCACACTGTCCGCACCTGGTTCGCCGCAACCCTGGTCGTCGCGCTCGCCGGCTGCGCGATCGAACGCCGCCCCGACGAAGCGCCGGCGAGCCCGGCCGAGGTCCGCGCGCGAATCGTGGCGCTGCTGCCCTCGAACCTGTCCGACCGCGCCGGCTGGGCCGCCGACTACCAGGCGGCCTTCGCGGCGCTCGACGTCGTGCCGACGCTGCCCAACCTCTGCGCCGCGCTCGCCATCACCGAGCAGGAGTCGAGCTATCGCGCCGACCCGTCGGTCCCCAACCTGCCGAAGATCGCGCGCGAGGAGATCGACCGCCGGGCCACGCGCGTGGGCGTACCTGCGTTCGCGGTGCGCGCCGCGCTGCAGATCGGTTCGCCCGACGGCCGGACCTATGCCGAGCGACTCGACGCGGTCAGGACCGAGAAGGAGCTCAGCGCGATCTACGAGGACTTCATCGGCATGGTGCCGATGGGCCGGCGCCTGTTCGCGGGCTGGAACCCGGTGCGCACCGGCGGCCCGATGCAGGTGGGCATCGCGTTCGCCGAGCGACACGCGAAGCAGCGCCGCTACCCGTACCCGATGTCCGGCACCGTCCGCGACGAGGTGTTCACGCGGCGCGGCGGGCTGTACTTCGGCATTGCGCACCTGCTCGACTACCCGGCGTCGTACGACCGCCACCTGTACCGCTTCGCCGACTTCAACGCGGGGCGCTACGCGAGTCGCAACGCGGCGTTCCAGAGCGCGGTGAGCCTGTTGTCGGGAATTCCGCTCGAGCTCGACGGCGACCTGGTCCGCCACGACGGCGGCGACGCGGCGCCCGGGAGCACCGAGTTCGCAGTGCGTGCGCTCGGCCAGCGGCTGGGCATCGGCGATGCGTCGATCCGCCAGGCGCTCGAGCAGGGCGAGGACGCCGCTTTCGAGCGCAGCGCGCTCTACGCGCGGGTCTTCGAGCTGGCCGACCGGCTCGAGCACCGGCCGGTGCCGCGCGCGGTGATCCCGCGGATTGCGCTGAAGGGGCCCAAGATCACGCGCCAGCTGACCACCGGGTGGTTCGCGAACCGGGTCGACGAGCGGCACCGCCGCTGCATCGCGCGCGGCGAGGCCGCTACACTGCGGCCGTGAACAAGCCGACCGTTCACCACATCCCGGTGTGCCCGTTCTGCCAGCGCCTCGAGATCCTGCTGGCGCTGAAGGGCCGTCGAGGCGACGTCGATTTCGTCGTCGTCGACATCACGCGCCCGCGGCCCGCCTCGCTGCTGGAGAAGACGCGCGGCACGACCGCACTGCCGATCCTCGAGACCGCGGACGGCCGCGTGCTCAAGGAGAGCCTGGTCCTCATGCAGTACCTCGAGGACATCTACCCGGAGCGGCCCGTCGCTCAGCGCGACCCCTGCCTGCGCGCGGTGGAGAACATGATGGCCAGGATGGAGGGCGAGTTCGTCGCCCACGGCTACGGGTTCGTGATGAACCAGGACCCCGGACGCCGCGACGCGCTCAGGGAGAACATGCTGGGACAGTACCGGCGACTGGACGACTTCCTGTCGGAGCATGCATCCGACGGCACCTTCCTGTTCGGTGGGTTCGGGTGGGCCGAGGCCGTGTTCACGCCGCTGTTCATGCGTTTCTGGTTCCTCGAGTACTACGAGG
>DAORSF010000216.1:0-4666 GCA_035443405.1 Burkholderiaceae bacterium
GGCTCCATGTACTGCGCGTGCAGCTTCTCGCGCACCTCGGGCATCGCCAGCACCGCATTGATCTCGCGGTTCATCCGCTCGACGATCGGCGTCGGCGTCGAAGCCGGGGCCATGAACGCCATCCACGCGATGTTCTCGATTTCGGGCAACCCGGCCTCCTTCATCGTCGGGATGTCGGGCGTCAGCGCGCTGCGCCTGCCGGTGGAGACCGCGAGCGCGCGCAGCTTGCCGGCCTTGACCTGCGGGATCACCGCGACCGCCGGCACGCAGGCGAACTGCACGTCGCCCTGCAGGATCGACAGGATCGCGGCCGGCGACGACGGATACGGGATGTGCACCGCAAACGTGTTGGTCTTGGCCTTCAGCAGTTCGATGCCGAGGTGCGACAGGCTCCCGACACCGGTCGACGAGAAGTTGAACTTGCCCGGTTCGGCCCGCATGGCGTCTACCAGTCCCTTCAGCGACGTGATGCCCGAATCGGCGCGAACCGCGCAGACGTTCGCCTGTCCGCCGCCCAGCACCACCGGCCGCAGTTCCGTGAAGGGGTCGTACGCGAGCTTCCGGTACAGCACGGTGTTGTAGACCAGCGGCCCGTTCGTGCTCACCACGAAGGTGTAGCCGTCACCGGGCGCCTTGGCGACCATGCCGGTACCGAGGTTGCCGCCGACGCCGGCGCGGTTCTCGACCACGACCGGCTGGCCGAGCCGCTGCTGCAGCCGGTCGCCGACGATGCGCGCAAACACGTCCGGCGACGACCCCGCGCCGTACGGGATCACGACCTTGACGGGGCGGCTGGGCCATCCTGCGTCGGTCGCCTGCGCGCCGGCGGCGAGGCTCGCCGCGGACAGCGACACGAGCGCGGCGAGTCGCGCCACGGCGCGAAGCGGGCGAAGCAGCGGAAGGGGAACGTGCATCATGAACCTCCCGAGGGTCGGGTTTCCGAAAGGATACGGCCGTCGCGCAGCTGGAGCACGCGATCGGCGCGCGAGGCGAGGTCCAGGTCGTGCGTGACGATCACGAAGGCCACGCCGGTCTCGCGCGACAGCGCCTCGACCAGCGCGTAGATCTGCCGCGCCGTGCCGCTGTCGAGGTTGCCGGTCGGCTCGTCGGCGAGCACGCAGCGCGGCTCGGTCACGAGCGCGCGCGCGAGCGCGACGCGCTGGCGCTCGCCTCCGGAGAGCTGGCCGGGCGGATGCTCCAGGCGCGCGCCGAGGCCGACTCGCTGCAGCATCGCCGCCGCGTGTTGCCGCGCGGCGTCCGCGCGCATGCGGCGGATGCGAAGCGGCATCGCGACGTTGTCGAGCGCACTGAACTCCGGCAGCAGGTGGTGGAACTGGTAGACGAACCCGAGCAGCCGGTTTCGCCGCGCGCCCAGTTCGGCCTGCGACAGCTCGCCGATCGGCTCGCCCTGCCAGAAGACGGCGCCGGCGGTGGCTTCGTCGAGCCCGCCGAGCAGGTGCAGCAGCGTGCTCTTGCCCGAGCCCGACGCGCCCATGATCGCGACGCGCTCGCCCGCCCGGATGCCGATGTCGATGCCGTGCAGCACCGGCACGGCGAGATCGCCGCTGCCGTAGACCTTGTGCAGGCCTCGCGCGGCGATCACCGACGCGTGTCCGGCGGCGGCGCTCGCCGCGGCGACCTCGCCTGCCGCGCTGTGCGGGTGACGGCTCATTCGTAGCGCAGCGCTTCGGCCGGCCGCACGCGCGAGGCACGCCAGCTCGGGTACAGCGTGGACGCCAGCGCCAGCACGCAAGCCGTTGCGCCGATCGTCGCCACGTCGGACAGCCGCAGGTCGCTCGGCAGGTAGTTGATGAAGTAGATGCCTTTCGGCAGCACCTGGAAGCCGAACACCGACTCGATCCACGCCATCACCGGTCCGATGTTCAGGGCCAGCAGCACGCCGAGCACGACCCCGAGCGCCGTGCCCAGCAGGCCGACCGAGGCGCCCTGGACGATGAAGATCCGCATGATGCTCGACGGCGTCGCGCCGAGCGTGCGCAGGATCGCGATGTCCGACTGCTTGTCGGTCACCGTCATCACCAGCATCGACACCAGGTTGAACGCGGCGACCGCCATGATCAGCGTCAGGATGATGAACATCATCCGCTTCTCGATCTGGACCGCGGCGAACCAGTTGCGGTTCTCGGCCGACCAGTCGCGGATCATCAGGTCGCCGCTCATCGTGCGTGCGAGTTCGCTAGCGATCGCGGGCGCGGCGAGCATGTCGCCGGTCTTGAGCCTGACGCCGGTCACGCCATCGACCCTGAACAGCTTCGCGGCATCCTCGATGTTCATCAGCAGCAGGCTCGAGTCGTATTCGTAGTGCCCGGCCCGGAACACGGCGACGACGGTCAGCTGGCGCAGGCGCGGCACCAGTCCTGCCGGCGTAGCAGTGCCCTGCGGCGCGATCAGCGTCAGTTTCGCACCGACGTCGAGCAGCAGCTGGTCGGCCAGTTCGGCCCCGATCGCGACACCGAACTCGCCCGGCCGCAAGTCGGCGAGGTCGCCGCGGGCCATCGTCCTGGCGAAGTCGGCGACTTCCGGTTCCAGCGAGGGCTCGACGCCGCGCACGAGCACGCCGCGCACGCTTTCGCCGTGGGTCAGCATCGCCTGGCCGCCGACGTAAGGCGCGCCGCCGACCACTCGCGGATGCCGTTTCGCCTGCGCCAGGACCGCCTGCCAGTCGGTCATCGGCGCGCGGCCGGCGAACACCTCGATGTGCGCCAGCACCGACAGCATGCGGTCGCGCACCTCCTTCTGGAATCCGTTCATCACCGACAGGACGATGATCAGCGCCGCCACGCCGAGCGCGATCCCGGCGACCGACAGCGCGGAGATGAACGAGATGAAGCCGTTGCGCCGACCCGCGCGCCGACTGGCTCGCGTGTAGCGAAGGCCGATGTAGAGTTCGTAGGGGAATGGCATCTGCGACGCGGCAGTTTGCCACAGCTTTGCCCTAGAATCCCGCCGTGGCCATCACCGTCCCGCCGTGACCATCACCATCCTGTGCGCCGGCGCGCTCGCGCGCCCGCACGCAGCGTCGCCGGGCAGCGCGCCCGAGGCCGACGCGCCGCTGCCGACCGCCTTGACCGACGGCGTGTTCGCGCGCGCCATGCGTCGCGCGCGCGTCGCCGTGCACCATCGGCAGGCGGCACTGGTGCCCGGCGAGTTGCCCGACGAAACCTGGCTGCGCGAGCGCTTCGCGGTGGAGGGGCACATCGCTGCGTGCGCGCTTCCCCCGCGCGAGTCATCGGAAACGGAGCTGCTGGTGCGGCCGGTCCACCTGCAACTGGCGCTCGACCACCTCGTGCTCGCACCGCTCGCCAGCCTGGGCATCGGGCGCGACGAGGCCGACGCGCTGGTCGCTCGCGCCGACGCGTTGCTCGCCGAAGAGGGTCTGCGGCTTCGCGTCGTCACGCCCGACGCGTGGCGATTGTCGGCAGCCGACACGCCGTCGGCGTCGGCCGACCTCGCCGCGCTGGCCGGGCTGCTCGCACGCAGTGCGCGCATGGCGGCCGGTCGCAATATCGACGCCTATCAGCCGAGCGGCGCGGCGGCGCGTCGCTGGCGGCAGCTGGACAACCTGGTGCAGATGGCCTGGTTCGAGCATCCCGTGAACGTCGCGCGCGAAGCCGGCGGCCGGCTGCCGGTCAACGGGCTCTGGCTCGAGGGCCGCCCGGGCCGCCCCGCGCGACGTCCATTCGCGCAGGTCGTCGCCGCCGACGCGGCGATCATCGGCCTGGCACGGCGCGCCGGCGCCCGGGCCTTCCCGCTGGACGAGCAACCGGCCGGCAGCGCCTGCGCGCCGGAGCCCGGCGTCGACGTGTTGCTGGCGCCGGACTTCTGGCGGCAGGCGGTGGACGATGGCGACGCGCCCGCGTGGGCGCACGCGTGGCAGTCGTTCGATCGCTGGTTCGCGGGCCTGCTGCAGGCCTCTCCACGAGCCGTCGAGGCAGGCCTCGGGCTCGTGCTCACCGGCGAGCGCAGCACGGTCGAACTGCTCCGTGCACCTGCCGACCGCTGGAAGCCGTGGCGACGGTTGAGCCTGGCCCGGCTGTTGTCGCAAACCGCATGATCGAAGTCCGCCAAGTCCCGCCGCAGGCACTCCGTCACCTGCTCGCTGCCGGCGTTCCCCCGGTGATGGCGCGCCTGCTGGCCGCGCGCGGGATCGACGACGCCGGGCACCTGTCGCACGACCTCGCGCGACTCGCGCCGCCCGATGCGATGAAGGGGCTGGGCGCCGCAGCCCGGATGCTCGCCGACGCGCTCGCTGCCGGCGAGCGCATCTGCATCGTCGCCGACTACGACTGCGACGGCGCCACCGCGTGCGCGGTCGCGATCCGCGGCCTGCGCGCGCTCGGCGCGGCCGCCGGACAAGTCGACTACCTGGTGCCCAACCGCTTCGAGCACGGCTACGGCCTCACCGAGCCCGTCGTCGAACTGGCGGCCCGGCACCCGCGACTGGGGCGCCCGGACTGGCTGGTCACGGTCGACAGCGGCATCGCGAACGTCGAAGGCGTCGCGGCGGCACGCGCCGCCGGCATGCACGTGATCGTCACCGACCACCATCTTCCCGCGCAGACGCTGCCACCAGCCGACGCGATCGTCGACCCGAACCAGCCGGGCTGCGAGTTCCCGAGCAGGCACCTGGCCGGCGTCGGCGTCG
>DAORSF010000217.1:0-4580 GCA_035443405.1 Burkholderiaceae bacterium
GCATCGGCGTCTCGGGCGTCTCGAGGTACAGGAAGGCCGAGTCGAATCGGGTCAGCTGCTGCAAGGCGTCTCCCGCCTCGCCGGATCGGGGCTCCAGCGCGGCCAGGTCGAGCCGACCTGGGCGCTACGGCGGGCACCGATAGTATCCATCGGTTTGCGAACGCGCGAAACGCAACGGTGCCTTGCCGACGCCGTCGTCTCGTGCAGCGACCGGGCACGCCCGCAGCGAGTGGCGGGAACCGGTCCGCGACGGCGGTGTACGCTGCGTCCATGCTGCCCCCCTTCGTCAGGTTCCTGATCACCGCCAACGTCGTCGGCTTCCTGGTCGAGGCCCTGTTCGGTCCGCTGACCATCCAGTGGTTCGGGCTTTGGCCGGGCAGCTGGGCGAACGTGCTCGCCGCACCGTGGACGCTGGTCAGCTACAGCTTCCTGCACGCCGGGTTGACGCACCTGTTCTTCAACATGTTCGCGCTGTGGATGTTCGGCTCCGACCTCGAGCGCGTATGGGGCTCGAAGCGGCTCGCGCTCGGCTACTTCGCCGGCGTGGCCTGCGGCGCGGTCGCGCAGATCGTCTTCGGCGAGGCCTTCGGCGGCCAGGGCATTCCGGTGGTCGGCGCGTCGGCCGGCGTGTTCGCGGTGCTGCTCGCCTACGCGATCGTCTTCCCGAACCGATCGGTGATGCTGCTGTTTCCGCCGATCCCGATGCCGGCGCGAGTCTTCGTCGCGCTGTACGCGATGCTCGAACTGGTGCTCGGCGTGAGCGGCACCGCGTCCGGCGTCGCCCACTTCGCGCACCTGGGCGGGATGCTGGGCGGGTGGATCGCCTACCGGTACGGGGCGTCGCGGTCGCGCTCGGATCGCTGGGGGCGCTGACGCGTTCAGGCCGGCGCCGGCCTGAACGCGGCGTGGAAGCCGAACGGCACGATCTGCGGCGTGCGCAACTCGGCGAGGCAATCCATCGTGCGCGCGTCGAGCACGCCGATCACCGTCGTCTCGTCGGCGTCGGCGAGCGTCGGCACGAACAGCACGCCGTCGTCGTCGTCGGCGCCGCCCGGCCGAGGCACGAAGAGCGGCTCGAGCTGCGTGGCGTCGGCGCGTCGCCAGGTCGCGACCGCGCCGCTGTCGAGGTCGACCCGATGCGTGCAGTCGAACAGCTCCCCGCGCCCGCCGATGCCGGCGCCCCAGCAAACGCGCGCGCGGCCCCGGCCGATGCGCGCCGGGTGCACCTGCTGCAGTTCGATCGCCGGGCCCGCGATGGCTTCGGGCTCGGCCTCGCCGCGGCCGTCGCGCAGGCGATAGCGCACGTGGCGCATCGCGCTGCGAGTCGGCAGTCCGGCGCGGCGGCGCTCGAGGCGCAGGTCGTCGAACACCGTGCCGTCGTCGTAGGTCGCCATCTCCAGGACGAGGTCCGCGCCGTCGGCCCAGGCCTGCGTCGCGTGGAAGGCCATCATCGGCGGGATGCGCCAGCTGCGCACCGCGCCGCCGTCGAGCGCCACCGCGTGGATCGCCGAGCCGTGCGCCGGCTCCCAGCGAAAGTTGTCGGCGTAGGACTTCCCGCCGAAGCGGAACGCCAGCGGCTGCGCGCGCAGCGCGGTCTCCCAGACGACGGCGTGGCCGGGCGCGAGGCCGAAGCCGTGCGTGTAGCCGGACTTCGGCATCCTGATCCGCGCGATCACTCGCGCCTGCGTCGCGCCCGGTGCGAGCCGGAACAGCTTCGTCTCGCACTTCGGGCCCAGCGCGGTCGCCACGTTCAGATAGCTGCCGTCGGGCAGCGTGAAGCCGTGCGCGCTCATCAGGTGCATCGCCTCGTCGCGCCGCCCGAGGTCGAGCCGCTCCTGCGTCTGCAGGGTCTGCGGATCGAAGTAGGTCAGGCTCGGCGTCTCGGTGACCGACACCCAGCGCTCGCCGTGGCGCGACATCACGACCGCCGGATTGTCGGTCACCTTCGTTCCCTTCAGCCGCGCGAACAGGCCGGCCGGATTCGCGGTGCCGAACTCGCCGTACACCGGCGCGCCGGCCGCCACGCTTTGCCGGTACGACTCGCTCGCGCAGAAGCGGCTGCGATAGCGCTGGCCGGCGCGGTCGATGCGCAGCGCGTGCCACATCGCGTAGCCGTCGAACCAGTGATCGAGCCGTCCGCCGGGCAGCTCCCACAGGGCCGGGCCGTTCAGCAGCAGCGTGCCGGCGAGCCAGGCCGGCAGCGCACCCTGCACGTCGACGACCGCGTCGTCGATCTCGCGCGCACCGGACAGGAAGCCTCTTGCGCGGCCCGGCACGGCGCCGCCTTGTGGTGTGGGCACTGCGGACATGCGACCTCCTCGAAATTGCGACAGGAGCCTGCGCTAACATCGGCGCTCCAGCCCTGCCGTCGTCCCCGTGAAACCCGCCCAGCATCCCACCGCCCTGCGCACCGCGCAACTGCTCCGCGACGCCGGCGTCGACGCCCGGGTCGTCGAGTTCGAGCAGCCGACGCGCACCAGCGCCGAAGCCGCCGCCGCGATCGGCTGCTCGGTCGCCGAGATCGCCAAGTCGGTCGTGTTCCGGGGCAAGGACAGCGGCATGGCGATCATCGTCGTCGCCAGCGGCGACAACCGGGTCAGCGAGCCCAAGGTGGCCGCCAGGGTCGGCGAGCCGCTGGCTCGCGCCGACGCCGAGTTCGTTCGCGCGGCGACCGGCTACGCCATCGGCGGCGTCGCGCCGATCGGCCATGCGCAGCCGGTGACGTTGCTTCTCGACGAAGACCTGCAGCGCTTCGCCACGGTCTGGGCCGCGGGCGGCACGCCGTTCTCGGTGTTTCCGGTCGCCCCCGAGCAGTTGCGCCGGCTGACCGGCGCAGACTGGGCCGACGTCAGGCTCTGAACGGCTCGCCGCGTCGGATCGCGGCGCGCGCCAGCGTCACGAGGGCCATGCCTGCGACGGCCAGCACCGCCGCGACGAAGAACGTGCCGGTGTAGCTCTGCAGCTGCGCGTAGGCTGCGGCGAATGCCGAAGGGCCGATCAGCACGCCCGCAAAGGTGAAGAACAGCGCGCCGCCGGTGGCCGTGCTCGCCTGCCCGGGCGGCGCCAGCCGGGCGACCTCGGCAAGGAAGACGCCGTTCCATCCGATCGCGCTCGCGCCCATGGCGACGAAGGCAACCAGCGTCCACGCCAGGCTCCAGCTGGCGTCGACTTGCGTGACGGCGAGGTTCGCTGCCAGCATCACCGCGCCGAGCACGAGCAGCACCGACGCGCTCGCGCCGGTGCGGTCGGCCGCCCATCCCCACGCAATCCGGCCGACCGCGCCGGCCAGCTGCACGGCCGACAGGACCAGGCCCGCCTGCACGAGCGTGTAGTGCGGCTCGGACACCAGCAGCGTCACGGTGAAGGTCATCACGCACAGCTGCACGCCTGCGAAGCACAGCGCCATCAGCGACAGGTAGCGAAGCGGGCGTTCGCGCCAGATCAGCGCGACGCCGCCGAAGAGGCTCGCCACCGAAAGCGGCAGCGGCGCCCCGGGTAGATCGTCCCAGCGGCGACGTGGCGACTGGAGCAGCATCGCCATTGCCACCGCGACGGCGGCCACCAGCCACAGTGCGGCGCGCCAGCCGAATGCCGAGGCGACGCTCGGCGCCACCAGCGCCGCGGCGATGCCGCCCAGGGGCACCCCGGTCTGCTTGAGCGAGAAGATCAGGTTGCGCCGGCTTGCCGGCGTGTAGCGAACCAGCAGTTCGGATGCGGCCGGATTCGACAGGCCGTAGCCCAACCCGAGCAGCACCGACGCGACCATCAGCACGGCGACGTTCGCCGAGGTCGCGAGTGCGATGCCGATCGCCACCGCCGCCAGTGCCGCCTGCGTCGTGCGGCCGGCCCCGATCCGGCGCACGACGCTGCCGCCAAGCGCCGCACTGGCCATCGCGCCCGCGTAGACGATGCTGACCTGGTAGCCGATCGCCGACGCATCGACGCCGAACGACCTGGCGAGCGCCGGGGCGATCGCCGGCATCGTCAGCGTGCCCATCGAGACGATCGTCTGGGCGACGAGCATCGCGACGACGACGAACGGCGCGGAGGTGAGCGGCACGGCGTTCCCGGCCCGGTCGTCGTCGCCGCCCTCAGTGCCCGGGCGCGGACCGCGAGGTCGAGCCCACCGCCTGCGGAATCGTCGGCGCGGTGGCGGCGACACACGGCGCGAACGGCCGGTCGTGCGGGCTCGACGTGTCCATGGTCGTCTCGTAACGAGGATCGGACGACGATTGGAACACGAGCACGCGCGCCGCGAGGCGCTCATCCTCCGGTTCGTTGCGCGGCGGCCGCAGTACGGAAGTAGAAGTCGAGCATCGCGCCCAGCGGCGCGGGGTCCCTTCGCAGCCGGCTGCGCAGCGCCGCCCCCTCCCAGCAGTCGATCAGCAGCCCCGCCAGCCGCTTCGGGTCGGCGTCGCGCGGCAGGTCGCCTTGCCGCCTGGCCTCATCGAGGCAATGCGCGACGCGCCCGGCGATCTCGGCAAAGCACCACTCGATCTTGTGGCGGAAAACGTCGCTGACGCCCGAGAGCTCCTGTCCGAGCCCGCCCAGCAGGCAGCCCATGTATCCCTCGGTGCGGT
>DAORSF010000218.1:0-2910 GCA_035443405.1 Burkholderiaceae bacterium
TTCTGGATCGTGACGATGATGCTGGTGCTGTTCGGCCTGTCCACGCTGAAGCTGCGATAGCGCACCGATGAGCGAAGCCCTCGACACGCCGCAACTGCACCTGTTCGACCTGAACGGCCGGCGCGTGCTGGTGCTCGGCCTCGGCGACTCGGGCGTCGCAATGGCCCGCTGGGCGGCGCATCGGGGCGCGCGCGTTCGCGTGGCCGACACGCGCATCGGCGACGGCGGCAACTTGCCCGGGCTCGCGGCGCTGCGCGACGCCGCCGCCGACGTCGACCAGGCGAAGGGGGCGGCGTGGAGCGGGCAGTGGCTCGACGACGTCGACCTGGTCGCGTGGAGTCCCGGCCTGTCGATCGAGCTCGGCGATTCGGCGCGCTTTCACGCGATGGCGCGCGAGCGCGGGATCCCGGTCGTCGGCGAGCTCGAACTGTTCGCGCAGGCGCTCGCCGACCTGCGCGAAACCGGCTATCGCCCGAAAGTGATCGCGGTGACCGGCACCAACGGCAAGACGACGACCACCGCGCTGGCCGCGCACCTGTGCCGGGCCGCGGGTCTCGCGACCGTGGCCGCCGGGAACATCCGGCCCGCAATGCTCGATGCGCTGCGGTCGGCAATCGAAGCCGACGCGCTTCCCCAGGCCTGGGTGATCGAATTGTCGAGTTTCCAGCTCGCGCTCGCGCAGAGCTTCGCGCCCGACGCCGCAACGATCCTCAACGTCAGCGAGGACCATCTCGACTGGCACGCGTCGATGGAGCGCTACGTCGCGGCCAAGCATCGCATCTACGCGCCGGGCACGGTGGCTGTCCACGATCGCGGCGATCCGGCCACTGCGCCGCGGCGGGCGAGTGTCGCCGCCACGACGCGCGGCGCGCCCGCCGCCGCAACGCCTGCACCGATCGCCTTCGGCGCCGACGTCCCGCAATCCGCCGGCGATTTCGGCCTGGTCCGCGACGGGTCGCTGGTCTGGCTCGTGCACGCGCTCGCCGACGACGACGCAGGTGGCGGCCGGCGCCGTCGAGAGCCCGTCTCGTTCACGATCCGGCGACTGATGCCGGCCGACGCGCTGCGGATCCGCGGCGTGCACAACCAGCTCAACGCGCTCGCTGCGCTGGCGCTTTGCAGCGCGATCGGCGTTCCGATGGCCCGGATGCTGCACGCACTGCGCGACTACTCTGGCGAGCCGCACCGCTGCCAGCTGCTGGCCGAGATCGACGGCGTCGAGTTCTACGACGACAGCAAGGGCACCAACGTCGGCGCGACGGTCGCCGCATTGCGCGGACTCGGACGGCGTTGCCGGCTGATCGCGGGGGGCGACGGCAAGGGCCAGGACTTCGCGCCGCTCGCTGCGCCGGTGCGCGAGCACGCTGCCGCCGTCTACCTGATCGGTCGCGACGCGGCAACGCTGCGCGAGGCGCTTGCCGCGACCGGCGTCGCGCTGGCCGACTGCGCGAGCCTCGAAGAGGCGGTCGAGCGCGCTGGCGGCGACGCGCAGCCGGGCGAGGCGGTGCTGTTGTCGCCCGCGTGCGCGAGCCTGGACATGTTCCGCAACTACGAGCACCGCGCCGAGGTGTTCGCTGCGGCGGTTCGCCGGATCGCCGATGCGCGCGGCGTCGCGATGGAGGCGAGATGCTGAGCCTGCGGATGCCGGGGCGCGGACGCGGAAGCGCGCAGCCGCTGTCGCGGCGGGCGGCGCCGCTCGCCGGTGCGCGCGGCGCCGACTTCGCGATGCTGTGGGTGGTCTCGGCGTTGCTGCTGACCGGCCTGGTCATGGTCTATTCGGCGTCCATCGCGTTGCCCGACTCGCCGCGCTTCGCGAACTACGCGCCGACGCATTTCATGCTGCGCCACCTGATGGCGATCGCGGTCGGGGTCGGTGCGGGTCTGGTCGCGTTCGCGGTGCCGGTGCGCCAGTGGGAAGCGTGGTCGAAGTGGTTGTTCCTGATCGGCCTGGTCCTGCTGGTCGTCGTGCTGATCCCGGGTGTCGGCAAGTCCGTCTACGGCGCGCGGCGCTGGTTGTCACTGTACGTGTTCAACCTGCAGCCGTCGGAGCTGATGAAGCTGTTCGTGGTGCTGTACGCCGCCGACTACACGGTGCGCAAGCAGGACCACATGCAGAGCGTGCGCAAGGGCTTCCTGCCGATGGGAGCGGCGGTCGCGCTGGTGGGACTGCTCCTGCTGCTCCAGCCGGACATGGGGGCGTTCGTCGTGATCGCCGCGATCGCGATGGGCGTGCTGTTCCTCGGCGGGGTGAACGGCAGGCTGTTCACTGCGCTGGTCGTGATCGCCGGCAGCACGTTCTCGCTGCTGATCTGGCTGTCGCCGTGGCGGCGCGAGCGCATCTTCGCGTACCTCGACCCGTTCGACGACGCGAACGCGCTCGGCAAGGGTTACCAGCTCTCGCATTCGCTGATCGCGTTCGGGCGCGGCGAGCTGTTCGGCGTCGGCCTCGGTGGCTCGGTCGAGAAGCTGCACTACCTGCCGGAGGCACACACCGACTTCCTGCTCGCGGTGCTCGGCGAGGAACTCGGGCTGGTCGGCGTGTCGATCGTCATCGTGCTGTTCTTCTGGCTGACGCGACGCGCGTTCGAGATTGGGCGGCAGTCGATCAAGCTCGAGCGGACGTTCGCCGGACTCGTCGCGAAGGGAATCGGCCTCTGGATCGGCCTGCAGGCGTTCATCAACATGGGCGTCAACACCGGGTTGCTGCCGACCAAGGGCCTGACGCTCCCGCTGATGAGCTATGGCGGCAGCGGAATCCTGGTCAATTGCGTGGCGATCGCCATCCTGCTGCGCGTCGACTACGAAAACAGGCAACTCATGCGGGGTACCGCATGAGTTGCCTGTTTCGGTGCAGGCTGACTTCGCGCAGCGAAGTCAAGCGAGCGCAAGCGAGCGGCCGGAGCCAAAACG
>DAORSF010000218.1:3010-4568 GCA_035443405.1 Burkholderiaceae bacterium
CGCGACTGGCGCGTGGTCTGGCTCGGCAACCCTTCGGGCATGGAGGCCGCGCTGGTGCCGAAGCACGGTATCCCCATGCAATGGGTGCGCGTGGGCGGCGTGCGCGGCAAGGGGCTGGCGACCAGGCTGATGCTGCCGTTCCGGCTGCTGCGCGCCTTCGGCGACAGCCTCCGCGCGTTGCGGGCGACGCGCCCGGCGGTGGTGCTGGGGATGGGCGGCTATGTGGCCTTCCCCGGGGGCATGATGGCTTCGTTGCTGCGGCGTCCGCTCGTGGTCCACGAGCAGAACTCGGTGGCCGGGCTGACCAACCGGCTGCTCGCACGCGTCGCGGTTCGGGTGCTCGAAGCGTTTCCGGGCACGCTGCCGGGTGCGCAGTGCACCGGCAATCCGCTGCGGACTGCGATGCTGCGCGACGACTCGCCGCAGGCGCGCTACGCGCAGCGCACCGGGCCGTTGCGCTTGCTGGTCGTCGGCGGCAGCCTGGGCGCGCAGGCGCTCAACGATGCCGTGCCGGCGGCGCTGGCGCTGCTGCCGGCGCGCGATCGCCCGGAGGTCGTGCACCAGAGCGGGCGCGGCCACCGGGAAGCGCTCGAGGCGCGCTATCGCGAACTCGGCGTCGCCGCGACGGCGGTCGAGTTCATCGACGACATGGCCGACGCCTACGCAAACGCCGACCTGCTCATCTGCCGTGCGGGCGCGATGACGGTCGCCGAGATCGCGGCAATCGGCGTAGCCAGCGTGCTGGTGCCGTTCCCGCACGCGGTCGACGACCATCAGACCGGCAATGCGCGCTTCCTGTCGTCGAACGACGCGGCGGTGCTGATGCCTCAGACCGAATTGACGCCGCGGCGACTCGCGGACCTCGTCGATGGCCTCGACCGGACGGCGCTCGCGGCGATGGCCGGCCGCGCCCGGGCGCTGGCCCGGCCGGATGCGGCGCGCCGCGTCGCCGACGTCTGCGAACAGGCTGCGCGCACGCCATGAAGCACAAGGTCAAGCACATCCACTTCGTGGGCATCGGCGGCTCCGGCATGAGCGGAATCGCCGAGGTGCTGCTGAACCTGGGCTACCGGATCAGCGGGTCGGACGTCGCCGCCGGCCCGGCCACGCGCCGGCTCGACGCGCTCGGCGCGACGGTGGTGCTCGGCCATGACGCCGGGAACATCGACGGCGCCGACTGCATCGTCACGTCGACGGCGGTGCGCAGCGACAACCCCGAGGTGATCGCCGCGCGCAACCGCCGCGTCCCGGTGGTGCCGCGCGCGATGATGCTGGCCGAGTTGATGAAGCTCAAGCAGGGCATCGCGATTGCCGGCACTCACGGCAAGACGACGACGACCAGCCTGGTCGCTTCGGTACTCGCCGCGGGCGGGCTCGACCCGACCTTCGTGATCGGCGGCCGCCTGATCAGCGCGGGCGCCAACGCGCGACTCGGCACCGGCGACTACATAGTCGTCGAGGCCGACGAATCGGACGGCTCGTTCCTGAACCTCGCGCCGATGGTCGCGGTGATCACCAACATCGACGCCGACCACATGGAGACCTACGGGCACGACTT
>DAORSF010000219.1:0-4558 GCA_035443405.1 Burkholderiaceae bacterium
CCCCGAGCGCACGGCCCGCGGCCCCTCGCCCCCAAGCGGTGCGGCGCGCTGCCGCGTGCCGCGAGGGCACGGTGTCTGGTGTACGGGTGGACGACGGCGCCGTTCGCCTCGAGCGCCGCAATGCTGTCGGGAAAGGCGCGCGCCAGGGTGCGGGGAGCCCGGCGCCGGCGTGCCCGTGCGCAGCCGAGAAGCGCAGTAGTGCCGGCCCGCGCGCGAAGCGCGCTTCGTCCATCTGACTCGCCGCGATTGTTCGAGCGGAGCGAGCGCAGCTCGCGTAGCGAGTTTCGCGGCGGGGCCGGCGCTGCGAGCATCGCAGGGGACCCCCGCGCAGCGGGGGCAAGCACCGGCACGCCGGCGCCGGGCTCCCCGTGCGCTGGCGCGCGCCTTTGCCCGCGAGCCGAGGGATGAGCGCCGCTTCGCCCCGCCGCTGCGGGGACTTCCGCACCAGCTATCGGCAGGAGATGACGCTGTTCCCGAGCCGCCGCTCGCTGGCGGGCCTGCTGATCGGGCTGGCGGTGCTCGCCTGCGCGCCGCTGTTCCTGAAGAGCTACGGGCTGAGCCTGCTGATCCAGATCGGCTATCTCGGGATCGCGGCGCTGGGCCTGAACCTGGTCACCGGCTTCACCGGCCAGATCTCGCTGGGCCACGCGGCGTTCTTCGGCTTCGGCGCGTTTGCATCCGCGTGGCTGAACAACCGTTACGGCGTGCCGGTGCTGCTCGCGATCCCGCTGGCGGGCGTGGCCACGGCGCTGGTCGGACTGGTGTTCGGCGCGCCGGCGGCGCGCATCAAGGGGCTGTACCTGGCGATCGCGACGCTGGCCGCGCAGTACATCCTCGAGGACTTCTTCAGCCGCGCCACCTGGTTCACCGGCGGCGCTGCCGGCGCGACGACCAACCCGGTGTCGATCGCCGGCTTCCAGATGAACACCGACGCGCGTTACTTCTACGTGGTGCTCTTTTTCGTGGTGGTGATGTACGTCTACGCGTCGAACCTGATGCGCACGCGCGACGGCCGCGCGATGGTGGCCGTGCGCGACCACTACCTGGCCGCCGAGATCATGGGCGTGCAGCTCACCCGCTACCGCGTGCTGTCCTTCGGGCTCGCGTCGTTCTATGCTGGCGTCGCAGGCGCATTGATGGGGCACTACGTGGGCTTCGTCTCGACCGAGAGCATCAACATCCTGCTGTCGGTGCAGATGCTGGGCATGATCATCATCGGCGGGCTCGGGTCGGTGATGGGTTCGCTGCTGGGCACCGTGTTCATGGTGCTGATGCCCGAGACCATCGAGGCGTTGTTCCACGCGCTGCAGCAGTGGGCCGGAAAATCGGCCGCGGCCAGCGCAGGGCTCATCTACATGAAGGAGATCGCGATCGGGCTGGTCATCATCCTTTTCCTGGTCTTCGAGCCCGACGGGCTCGCGCACCGGTGGCGCCAGATCAAGGCGTACTGGAAGCTGTATCCGTTCTCGTACTGAAACGACCCCGCAAGAGAGGAGACACCATGAAGAAGTACATCCGCAACGCGACGCTGGGCGGCCTGCTCGGCTTCGGCCTGATTTCTGCCGCCGGCGCGCAGATCGTCATCGGCTCGCTCGACGACCTGACCGGCCCCACTTCCGCCAACGGCAAGGACTTCGCGGCCGCCAAGGGCGACGCGGTCAAGTGGATCAACGCGCACGGCGGCATCAACGGCAAGACGCTCGAGATGAAGTCGTTCGACTACTCGTACAAGGCGCCGGTGGCGATCAGCACCTACAAGAAGTGGATGTCCGAGTCGCCGAAGCTCGAGGTCATCTACGGCTATGGCACCGCCGACACCGAGGCGCTGAGCCCGACGGTGAACAACGACAAGGTCGTCTACTTCTCGCACAGCTTCTCGGCCAACGTGACCGATCCGACCGGCGCCAGCAAGCGCGTCGAGCGCGGCACGCCGTTCAATTTCTTCCACGGCCCGACCTATTCGGACGGCTGCCGCGCGCAGGCCCGCTGGGCCGCCGAGGACTGGAAGAAGAAGGGCCAGCCAGGCAAGGGCAAGTTCGTCTACATGGGCGACAACCACCCGTACCCGAACTCGGCCAAGGAGGCCTGCATGGCCTATGCGAAGGAGGTCGGGCTCGACGTGCTGCCTCCGATCCAGTACGGCATGGCGCCGGCCGACTTCAAGGCTCAGTGCCTGTCGCTGAAGGAGACCGGCGCGCAGTACACCTACCTGGCCAACGCCGCCAACGGCACGATCGCGCTGCTGAAGTCGTGCGCGACCGTGGGCGTGAAGACGCAGTACTTCACCAACATCTACGCGTACTCCGAGCCGGTGATGCAGGCGATCGGCGAGGCGGCCGCAGGCGTGATCGCGCCGGTGCACGTCGCGCCGTGGGGCTCCGACGTGCCGGGCATGAAGCTGATCCGCGAGATGGGCGGCGACACGCCGAAGTCGACCTTCTACATGGCCGCCGCGTGCACGATGATGTACCTGAAGGAGGCGCTCGAGTGGGCCGACAAGAACGGCGGCGTGACCGGGACGAACGTGCAAAAGGCGATGTACCAGAAGGCGAACTGGGTGCCCAAGGGCATGGAGGGCGTCTGCGCGCCGGCGACCTGGACCGCGACCGACCACCGCAGCGTCGACGAGGTGCCGCTGCTGCAGGGCACGATGGACGGCGGCAAGCCAGGCTGGCGCAAGGTCGACCTGATCAAGGTCGGTCGCGACAAGGAGTGGCTGGGCCGCTGAGCCGGGCGGCATCGCGATGAGCGTCGCAGCCGGGCCGCAGGCGGCCTCGCCGGCGGACGCCGCGGCTTCGGCCGCGGCGCCGCCGTGCCTCGAGGTCGAGAACATCGAGGTCGTCTATAACGACGTCGTGCTGGTGCTGCAAGGCGTGAGCCTGTCGGTGCCGCGCGGCAGCATCGTCGCGCTGCTCGGCGCCAACGGCGCCGGCAAGAGCACGACGTTGAAGGCGATCTCGGGGCTGCTCGCCAGCGAAGACGGCGCGGTCACCCGCGGCGCGATCCGGCTCGACGGCAACGCGATCACGTCGCTGCCGCCGGACCGGATCGTCGGCCGCGGCGTGTTCCAGGTGATGGAGGGCCGGCGCATCATCGAGGACATGACGGTGATGGAGAACCTGCGCATGGGCGGCTACAGCCGCCCGCGCGATCCCGGCGCCGACGAGTACGAGATGGTGTTCGGCTACTTCCCGCGCCTGAAGGAGCGGCGCGGGCTGGCCGGCTACCTGTCGGGCGGCGAGCAGCAGATGCTCGCGATCGGCCGCGCGCTGATGGCGCGCCCGAAACTGATCCTGCTCGACGAGCCGTCCATGGGCCTGTCGCCGATGCTGGTCGACGAGGTGTTCGGGATCATCGCGCGCATCAACCGCGAGCAGGGCATCTCGATCCTGCTGGTCGAGCAGAACTCGCGGATGGCGCTGAAGGTGGCCCGCTCGGGCTACATCATGGAGAACGGCAAGGTCGTTCTCGAGGGCAGTAGCGACGAACTGCGCGACAACGAGGACGTGCGCGAGTTCTACCTCGGCCACGGTGACGCCGAGCGCAGCTTCCGCAACCTGAAGTCGTACCGGCGGCGCAAGCGCTGGCTGTAGGGTGGAGGTCGCGAGCGTGACCGATCGCGCTCACGCGGCGAGCAGCGTCATCTCCGATCGCTTCAGGAGCTTGCGGAAGTCGGCGTCGAAGGTGGCGAGGTGGTCGCCGAGCGCCTGGATGGTGGCGGCGATCCAGGCGTCGGGCAATGCGTTCGCGCGCAGCTTCCTGGCCAGGCACAGCATCTTCAGCCGGGGCCATTCCGGTCCGATCGCCGGCATGTGGACTCCGGGGGCGGCCAGCACCGACTCGACGAAGGCGATCGCATCGGCGATCGGGGTGGGGACGACGAACACCCTCGGATGTGTCGCCAGCCTCAGGAAGCTCGCGACCACCATCGGCAGCAGAAGCAGGCTCGCGCCCGACGCCGCCTCCTCGAGTGCCTCCTCCAGCCACCGTCGGGCGACGAGGTGGTGCGGATGGTCGTCGCGCGAGGCGGCGACCAGCACGTTCACGTCAGGTGTCATCGTCGTCGGCAGCCTGAATCAACGAGGCATTGCTGCACGGATCGACACCCGGTCGCAGCCCTCCTTTGCCGTGAAACACCGGCAGGCGCGTACGAACCCGCTTCGGGGGCGCTGCGTGCACGCGCAATCGCAACTGCAGGGCTTCTTCGATGACCCGCGTCAGCGTCGTGCGCCGATGCGCGGCCAGCGCCTTCGCCTCGGCCAGCAGCGCGTCGTTGAGGTCGAGGGTCGTCTTCACGCCGATAAGATACAGATTTCTGTATCGGATGGCAAAGACTTCGCCTGTCCCGCGCAAGAATCGCCACGCTGGCGTAGTTCCTTTGACTGCCTGCCGCCAGCCGCGCGGCTATGCTCGCCGTACGCCGAGGGCGCAGGCCATCCGCTTGTAGCAGCCCGGCGCGCATCGAACTTGCGCCCGACACGATCGGGCGTGGAGGCACGCGAATGAACGACCGCGACAAGCCCTTGCGCTTGCACGTGCCGGAGCCCACCGGGCGCCC
>DAORSF010000220.1:0-4557 GCA_035443405.1 Burkholderiaceae bacterium
CGCGACCGAGCAGCGCCGCCAGCAGCGGCGAGATGCTCATGACGAGGAGCGTGTTGGCCACGCTGGTGCGGGTGAGCGACAGCATGAAGCAGGTGAACATCACGCCCCACATCGCGCCGGAGAACAGGCCCGGCCATCCCATTTCGCGCACCGGCGCGAACGGATTGCCGCGTTGCTGCCACGCCAGGATGACCAGCACGGTGACGGCGCAGAACAGTCCGCGCCAGAAGGTGACCTCGAAGCCGTCCGCCCGCTCGAGCTGGCGCGTGACGACCCCTGCGATGCTCCACAGCAGCGCGCAGAACGCGAGCAGCAGCGCGGCGCGGCGGTGCGAAGCGTGTGGGTCCGGGAACATGGGTAGAATTTGCCGATGAGATTCTACCCATGAGCGCGCCCCGTTTCGTCCACCTTCGGGTCCATTCGGAATATTCGGTCAGCGATTCGATCGTTCGCCTCGACGCGCTGATCGGCGCGGCGCTCGCGGACCAGCAGCCGGCGGTCGCGGTCACCGACCTCGCCAACCTGTTCGGCTGGGTCAAGTTCTACAAGGCCGCGCGCGCGCGTGGCGTCAAGCCGATCTGCGGCGTGGACGCGTGGCTGTCCAACGACGCCGAGCGCGACCGGCCGTCGCGAATCCTGCTGCTTGCGCGCAACCGCGCCGGCTACCTGAGGCTGTGCGAACTGATCAGCCGCGCGTGGATCGAGAACGAGTACCGCGGGCGCGGCGAACTGCGCGCCGAGTGGTTCGACGCAGCGGGCGCCGACGGCGCACCGATGGGCGAGGGCCTGATCGCGCTGTCGGGCGCGCATGCCGGCGACGTCGGCCAGGCGCTGCTGGGCGGCAACGCCGACGCGGCCGAGGCGCTCGCCCGCGACTGGGCGCGCCGATTTCCAGGCGCGTACTACCTCGAGGTGCAGCGCACGGGGCAGCAGGAGGCCGAGGCACAGACGCGCGCGGCCGCGCAGCTCGCGGCGCGTCTCGGCTTGCCGATCGTCGCCACGCATCCGGTGCAGTTCATCGCGCGCGAGGACTACCGCGCACACGAAGCGCGGGTGTGCATCGCCGAAGGCGAGATCCTGGCCAATCCGCGGCGCGCGCGCCGGTTCACTGACCAGCAGTACTTCAGGTCGCAGGCCGAAATGGCCGAAGCGTTCGCCGACCTGCCGGAGGCGCTCGCCAACAGCGTCGAGATTGCGCGACGCTGCAGCGTGTCGATGGTGCTGGGCAAGGCGCAGCTGCCGCAGTTCCCGACGCCGCCGGGCGTGACGCTCGACGACTACATGCGCCAGCTCGCCCGCGAGGGCCTTGCGCAGCGCATGGCGAGGCTCTTTCCCGAAGCGAGCACGCCTCCCGAAGAACTCGCGGCGCGTCGCGAGCAGTACGGCAGGCGACTCGACTACGAGTGCGACACGATCGTCCAGATGGGGTTCTCCGGATACTTCCTGATCGTGGCCGACTTCATCAACTGGGCGAAGCAGAACGGCGTGCCGGTGGGCCCGGGCCGCGGCTCGGGCGCGGGCTCGCTGGTGGCGTTCGCACTCGGCATCACCGACCTCGACCCGATCCCGTACGCGCTGCTGTTCGAGCGTTTCCTGAATCCCGAGCGTGTGTCGATGCCCGACTTCGACATCGACTTCTGCCAGGACAAGCGCTACAAGGTCATCGAGTACGTGCGCGGGCGCTACGGCGAGCAGGCGGTGTCGCAGATCGCCACCTTCGGGACGATGGCCTCCAAGGCAGTGATCCGCGACGTCGGCCGCGTGCTCGACATGGGCTACAACTTCTGCGACCAGCTCTCGAAGCTGGTGCCGGTCGTGCAGAACAAGCCGCTGTCGCTGGCCAGGGCGCGCGAAGCCGAACCGATGCTGGCCGAGCGCGAGAAGCAGGAAGTCGAAGTGCGCGAACTGCTCGCGCTGGCCGAACCACTCGAGGACCTGACACGCAACGTCGGCATGCACGCCGGCGGCGTGCTGATCGCGCCCGGCCGGCTCACCGACTTCTGCCCGCTCTACAAGCCGCCGGGCGCCGAAGCGGGCGTCGTCAGCCAGTTCGACAAGGACGACGTCGAGGCGGTCGGACTGGTCAAGTTCGACTTTCTCGGCCTGCGAAACCTGACCATCATCGAGCTGGCGGTCAGCTACATCAACCGGCGGCATCCGCAGCTCGGCCTGGACCTCGACAAGCTCGGCTTCGACGACCCGAAGGCCTACCAGGTGCTGAAGGACGCGAACACGACCGCGGTGTTCCAGCTGGAAAGCGAGGGCATGAAGAAGCTGCTGAAGAAGCTGCAGCCCGACCGCTTCGAGGACATCATCGCGGTGCTGGCGCTGTACCGGCCCGGACCGCTGGGCTCGGGAATGGTCGACGACTTCATCCTGCGCAAGAAGGGCCAGCAGCAGATCGACTATTTCCATCCCGACCTTAAGCCCTGCCTCGAGCCGACCTATGGCGTGATCGTCTACCAGGAACAGGTGATGCAGATCGCGCAGACCATCGGCGGCTACACGCTCGGCGGCGCCGACCTGCTGCGCCGCGCGATGGGCAAGAAGAAGTCCGAGGAGATGGCGCAGCATCGGGGGCTGTTCGTCGAAGGCGCGAAGAAGAAGGGCTACGCGGTCGACCTGGCGAACAAGCTGTTCGACCTGATGGCGATGTTCGCCGAGTACGGCTTCAACAAGTCGCACACGGCGGCGTACGCAGTGGTCACGTACCACACCGCATGGCTGAAGGCCTGCTTTCCGGCCGAATTCATGGCTGCCACGCTGTCGTCCGACATGGACGACACCGACAAGGTCAAGCTGTTCGTCGACGACGCGCGGGCCAACCGGGTCGAGGTGATGCCACCCGACATCAACGCATCGGCGTACCGCTTCGAACCGGTCGCCGATCGCGCGGTCCGCTACGGGCTCGGCGCGATCAAGGGCACCGGCGAGTCCGCGGTCGTGAACATCCTGCAGGCGCGCGCGGAGCGGCCGTTCTCCGACCTGTACGACTTCTGCGCGCGCATCGACCGCAAGATCGTGAACCGGCGGGCCATCGAGGCGCTGGTTCGCGCCGGCGCGTTCGACACGCTCGACGCGGATCGCGCGAAACTGCTGGCCAACGTCGGCCGCGCGATCGACGCTGCCGAGGCTGCGGTCGTGGCCATCGACCAGGTGAGCCTGTTCGGTGACGAAGCAGGCGGACTGCCGAGCGCGCCCGAGTGGATCCCGGCGCCCGCCTGGGGCGACCGGCAGCGCCTGCAGGAAGAGAAGACCGCGCTCGGCCTGTTCCTGAGCGGCCACCTGTTCGACGCCTTCGAGGCCGAGGTGCGCAGCTTCGTGCGCACCCGGCTCGTCGACCTGCAGCCGGCGCCCCAGCCGGTCTGGATCGCGGGCGTCGTCGCCGCGCAGCGCCCGCAGATGACCCGCCGCGGCAAGATGGTCTTCGTCACGCTGGACGACGGCAGCGCGACGCTCGACGTCGCGGTCTACAACGAGTTGTACGATGCGCAGCGCCGCCTGATCCGCGACGACGAATTGCTGGTCGTGCTCGGCAAGGTGAGCCGCGACGAGTACAGCGGCGGCCAGCGCGTCGTCGCCGACCGCCTGCTCGACCTTGTCGGCGCGCGGCAGGAGTTCGGCAAGCGGCTGCGCATCCGCCTGAACGGCATTGCCGACTCCGCCGCGCTGCGCGGCGCGATCGCCCCGTTCGCGATCGGCGACCGCGAGGACGCGCCGGCGATCCCGGTCGTGGTCGAGTACGGCAATGGCGACGCCGCGTGCGCGGTCGAACTCGGCCGGCGCTGGCGAGTGCAGCCGCACGACGACCTGATCGGCGCGATCCGCTCGGTGCTGCATCCGCTGGCCGCGGAGGTCGAGTATTGAGCGCGCCGCCAGAGGCTGACAAAGGGTCGAAGTCGAGCTGGGCGATCTACCGTCGCCTGCTCGGTTATACCCGTCCCTACCGGGTCGGCTTCGCGGCCGCGTTGCTGGCCATGGTGGTCGCCGCCGCGACCGAACCGCTGTTCCCGGCGATGATGAAGCCGCTGCTCGACCAGGGCTTCGTCGCGAAAACCGACTTCCCGATTTGGTTGGTGCCGGTCGCGCTGATCGGGATCTTCGTCGTGCGCGGGGTCGCCACGTTCACCAGCAGCTACGCGCTGGCGTGGGTCGCCAACCGCGTGCTGGTCGACATCAGGCGCGAGATGTTCGCGCGAACGATGCGCCTGCCGGCGGCCGAGTTCGAGCGCGAGGCGTCGGGGATGCTGATCTCGCGGATCGTATTCGAGGTGACCAACGTGACTGCAGCCGTCACGCGTGCGCTCACCGTGCTGGTTCGCGACTCGCTGGTCATCGTCGGGCTGCTGGGCTGGCTGCTTTACCTGAACTGGAAGCTGACGCTGGTCGCGCTCGCGCTGATCCCGGTGATGACTGCGGTGGTCGCCGTCTACAGCAAGCGGATGCGACAGCTGAGCCGGCGCAGCCTGGAGTACACCGGCGAGCTGACCCGCGTCGTCGAAGAGGCGGTGCACGGCTACAAGGTGATCAAGATCTTCGGCGGCTACGCCGAGCAGG
>DAORSF010000221.1:0-4556 GCA_035443405.1 Burkholderiaceae bacterium
TCTACGTGATGGTGACCCGCATCGGTCAGCAGCATCGCCATCCGTCGGCGGCGATCGCGTGGGTGCTGTTCATCGCCCTGCTGCCGTACTTCGGCATCCCGTTGTTCCTGATGTTCGGCACGCGCAAGCTCGCGCGGGCTCGTCGCGTCGCCCCGGTGCGCGCGCCGGTGCCCGCCGACGCCGAGGGGCCCGACTGGGCACTCGCGCTGTTCGCGGCGCTGGACGTCCCGCCGCCAGTGCGCAACCGCTCGATCGGGTTCCACGCCGACGGCGCCGAGGCGCGTCGCGCACTGCTGGCGCTGATCGACGGCGCGCGCCAGCGCGTCGACGTCAGCACCTTCGTGCTCGCCGACGACGAGGTCGGCGGCGCGGTGTGCGACGCGCTGGTGCGCAGCGCGCGGCGCGGCGTGCAGACCAGGTTGCTGCTCGATGCAATCGGCGGCCTGCGCACGCCGCGCAGGCTGGTCAGCGCGTTGCGCCGCGGCGGCGTGCAGGTGCGCCGCTTCATGCCCGTCCTTCGAAACCCGGTGCGTGGCCGCACCAACCTGCGCAACCACCGCAAGCTGGTCGCCGTCGACGGCGAATCGCTGTGGAGCGGCGGACGCAATCTCGCGGCCGAGTACTTCGTCGATTCGGCCGAGCGGCCCGCGTGGATCGACCTGAGCTTCGTCGTGCACGGGCCGCTGGCCACACAGGCGCACGAAGGCTTCGAGCACGACTGGCACGCCGCCCGCGGCAAGCCGCCCCGCGCCGCGCCCGCAACGCCGTCGCCGGCGGGGCCCGCGGGTGGCGCCGGCGCGCAACTGGTGCCGAGCGGCCCGGACCACGCGGACGACACCGTGCACGCGCTGCTGCTGGCCTCGGCCTACCAGGCGCGGGCGCGGATCCTCGCGGTGACGCCTTACTTCGTGCCCGACGACGCGCTTCTCGCCGCGTGGTGCATCGCGTGCCGGCGCGGCGTCAGGCTGACGCTGGTCGTGCCGCGCCGATCGAACCACTGGATGGCGGACTGGGCTCGAGAGCGCGCGCTGCGCGCACTGGCCGCCGCCGGCGCGCGGATCGTGCTCTACCCGGAGATGCTGCACGCCAAGGCCGTGGTCGTCGACGACGCACTGGCGTTGTGCGGGTCGGCCAACCTCGACGGCCGAAGCCTGTTCGTGAACTTCGAGCTGATGACCGCGTTCTACGGCGTGCGCGAGATCGGCTGGCTGGGAACGTGGATCGAGCAGCGGGCGCAGCACTCGAGCGTCTACGAGGCGCGCACGCCATCGTGGGCCCGCGACGTGCTCGAAGGCATCGTGCGCGCGGTCGGTTTCCAGTTGTAGCGATCGCGCCGCAGGCGGGCGCGGCCGTTCAATTCAACACGCGGCCGAGCGTGGCGACCGCGATCGTCAGCAGGCCGAGCGCGAGGTTCAGCACGACCAGGCGGCGGATCCCGTCGAGCGCCGCGGCCGCCTTCGGCAGTTCGCTCGCTGCGAGCGCTGCTCGCATCCGCGGGTGCAGCCGCAGCGCGATGACCAGGAACACCACCGTCATCACCGCGGCGATCGCCGCCATCAGGTTCCACGACAGCGGCGGCTTGCCGCCGGTGGACGCGAGACGAACGAACAGCGCGACGCCGCTGCCCCACAGCAGCACCAGCGACGCGCCGACCAGCGCGAAGAAGCGTCCGAGTGCCGCCGACATCAGCGGCAGGCGCTGCGGCGGCTGCAGCACGGCGAGTGCCGCCGGGCGCAGGCAGAAGTGTGCGAAGACCATGCCGCCCACCCAGACGACGACGGCGACGAGGTGCAGGAACTGCCAGAGGTGAGTCATTGCGGGGTGCTCCGGTGACGGCCTCAGTGCGCGATCGGGCTTCCGGTTTCCAGCCGCCACGCGCGATGGCGCTCGAAGTACGCTGCGCGCAGGTGCCGGCGCCACGCGCCGGTGTCGTCGGAGACCGTGCGCACCGCGTCGGCGATCGCCTGCACGACGGCGGCCGGCACGTCGTCGCGAGGGCAGGCGACAGCCGAGACGACGATGCGATCGCTCGCGGCCGCGCCGGCGTCGAACGCCGCCTGCAGCGACAGGCCGCGATCGGCGAAGGACAGCGGACGCAGCGCGTCGCGGTACGCGGCGATGCGCTCGTCGACGTAGCCGACCGCGTCCCAGTCCTCGTCGGCCACCGGCGGACGTTCGCGCGCGAAGCCGGCGCGCAGGCCGGCGACGCCGATGCAGATGCGAATCCGGACGATCGGCATGTCGTGGTCCGGTTGACGGGCGTCGCGACGCGACGCGTCAGGCGCCGGCGGGCCTGCGCGCGACCATGTTGACCGCGTGCATCGTCATCACCGGCTCGCCGTGCTGGTTGAAACACTCGATCCGCGAGCGCACGACGCCGCGATCGGGCTTCGAACCGGAGGCGCGCGCCTCCTCGACCGTGACCCGGACCGCCAGCGTGTCACCGGGCCGGACCGGTTGCAGCCAGCGCAGTTCGTCGATGCCCGGCGAGGCCAGGCTCGAGGCCGGCGAAAGATAGTTCAGCGCGTACAGCCGCATCATCATGCTGCCGGTGTGCCAGCCGCTGGCGATCACGCCGCCGAAGGGCCCGCGCGCCGCGAGCACGGGATCGGTGTGGATCGGCTGAGGATCGAAGCGTCGCGCGAACTCGAGCACCTCGGCCTCGTCCACGCCTACCGTGCCCAGCTCGTGCACCGCGCCGGGCCGGTAGTCCTCGAACCAGCGCTCGGCCATCTGCCGCTCCTTGCTGTCGTCGTTGGGGTGGATGCCCGCGCGCTCGTGGAACGCGCGCAGCGCCGCGTGGTAGGCCGCGACGTCCTGCGGCGATACCGGCTCGCCGCACTCGTAGCAGGCGCCGGTCATGCGGTCGAACCAGCGGCAGCCGCACGCGTTGCAGGCCAGCTCCGGCGCGCCGGCGGGGTTATCGAAGATCACCGGCACGCTCCCATGAAAGCGAGCCCGAGCGTCTCGAGGAAGTCCTCGTAGCCGTCGTCGAGCAGCTGCGCCTTGGGCGCGAGCACGTAGAGCAGCATGCCGCCCTGGCGCAGCTGCAGTTTCATCTGGCCGAGCGCGTTGTCGTGCAGGCGCTCGTGCACCGCGGCAAGCGACCCGGGCTCGGCGACGAACAGCACCGCCACCCCGCAATCGGCGAAGCCGCCGAAGCGGCGCCGCTCGACGCGCATCGCGCCGGCTCGCCGGGTCCAGGCCAGCATCTCGCCGTCACCGGAGTCGGCCGCTGCGCGCGGCACGATGCCGACTGCGCCGCCGTCGACCCAGGCGTCGAACAGCCGGCCGTGGCGCTCGAGCAGCGCCTGCCAGCCGGCCAGGTCGTCCCAGGCCCGGGACTCAGAGACGGGCGCCGAGACGGAAGCCATCGTGGATCGCCTGGGTCAGGCCGCGCGGCACCAGGGAATCGCCACAGCCGTGCAACTCGTCGATCATCCACTCGAGTTCGTGGAACAGCTCCTGGTTCGGCCGGCGCGCCACCGCCGCGATCACCGTGTCGGCCGGCAGGAACTCCTCGGTGCCGTCGGCGCGGCGGATGCGCACGCCGCCGTCGCCGATCGCGAGCACCTGGCTGCTGGTGTGCGCCGGGATGCCGAGTTCCTCGATCCACGCCGTGTGCCGCCACTTGAACGATGGCATCACGTCGCCGGCAATGCGCTTGTCGCTCTCGACGACGACGACGTCGCGGCCGTGGTTGTGCTTGAGCGCCTCGGCCAGCGTCAGGCCGATCTTGCCACCGCCGAGCACGACCACGCGCTGTCCCGGCGTCACCTTGCCGCTGGCCACGTCGGCGGCGTCGACCAGCAGCCCGTCCTGCGTCGGCCTGGGCAGCAGCGAGTGGTCGATGCGCGCGCCGGTCGCGACCACCGCCACGTCGTACTGGTGCAGCATGCCGCGCATCGCCTTCGGGTCGATGGCCGCGTTGAACTTCACCTCGATGTTCAGCGCCTGCGCCATGTTGCGGTAGTAGTCGACGACGCTCTTGAGGTCGTCGCTGTTGGCGAGATCGTGCTTCGCATAGCCGGCCAGCGAGCCGCCGATGTCGGACCCGCGCTCGAAGACGGTGACCTTGTGGCCGCGCCGCGCCGCGGTGACCGCGCACTCCATGCCGGACGGCCCGGCGCCGATCACCATCACGTTCTTCGGCGCCACCGCCGGTGTGACCTGGTACGCCGGATCATACTCGTGGCCCAGCTGCGGGTTCATCGTGCAGGTGTAGGGCAGGTCGCGGAACAACCTGGACAGGCAGTTCAGCGAGCCGACGCAGCGCTTGACCTGGTTCATCTTGCCGGCCTGCGCCTTGCGCACCAGGTCGGGGTCGGCGAGCAGCGGCCGGCAGACCTCCCAGAAGTCGAACTCGCCGCTCTCGATGCACTGGTTGGCCATCGCCGGGTCGGGCAGCCGGTTGCCAAAGGCGATCGGCGTGCCGGGCAGCAGCTTCTTGGCACGCGCGGCGAGCCGGTTCCAGTAGCCCGGGGGGATGTCGCGGCCGATCGACGACTCGGGCGCCTCCTGCCAGCCGACCGTCACGCTGATCATGTCGACGCCGC
>DAORSF010000222.1:0-4534 GCA_035443405.1 Burkholderiaceae bacterium
GCGCAAGAAAAGCCAGCGCGTCGGGCAGCATCCGGTAGACCTGCGCGGCGATGAACATCACGCCGAGCGGGTCGCCGAAGGTACCCGCGGTCGGCGGCCCGATCACCCGCAGCGCGGGGCGCGCGCACGCGTCGGCGCCGATCGCGCTGCAGTGCGCATCGACCGCCAGGCCGATGCCGACGTCGTCGACGCGAAGCCATCCGTCGTCGACCAGTGATGCCAGGAAAGGGTTCGCGCGCAGGCCGGCGGCCGCGTCGAGTCCGGTGCAGTTGACGATCGCATCGTAGGTCTCGGTGCGTTCCCCGGCACCGTCGCGGCCGGCGAAGCGCGCCCGCAGCGACGCGCCGCCACCCGCCGGTTCGACCGACCGCATTCGCGCGGCGCGAAACTCGACGCCGCCGCGCGCCTCCGCAGCGCGCACCAGCGCATCGTTCTGCGGCGGCGCGCGGAAGCGATGCACGTCGTACCAGGTGCGCATCCGGCGCAGGAACCTGCGCTGTTCGCCGGCGGGCAGCAGCGGCCACGCGCGCCACACCGCGTCGCGCAGCTCGTCGAAGCCCTTGTGCCAGCTCTCGCCCTGCGCCTCGACCTCGCGGATCCGCGCCCGCAGTGCGCGCACCCAGCCGCGCAGCGTCGGCGACGCGTCGCGCAGCAGGAACGCGGGCACGGGTCCCATGATGCGCTCGAGCGGAGCCTGCGCCGCAGCGCCCGGTGCGTCCAATCCCCGAGCGACCGTCCCGCCCGGCGTGGCCACCGGCGGCTGCGGGCGGGGGCGCAGTCCGTGTCGCGACACCACGACGACCTCGCCGCGGTGGCCGGCCCGCACCAGCGTCGACACGACGTCGAGCGCGGTGAGCCCGCTGCCGACCACGAGCACCCTCGCCTGCGGATCGATCCTTGCGAGGCTCCCGGTGTCGAGCGGATTCCCGATGACCGACGGGTGGCCGGCGAGCGAGCCAGCGAGCGGATCCTGCAGCCGCGGCAGCGGATTGCCGGTGGCGACGAACAGCATGTCGGAGTCGAGCGTGCGCCCGCTCGCGGTGCGGATCGCGACCCGGTCGTCGCCGGGTACGGCTTCGACCGCGAGGTCGCGCAGGTGCGCGATGGTCGATCCCGTCGCCGGCCATCGCGCGTGCGCACGCAGCGCGTCGGCCAGGTAGTCGCCGTAGTCGGCGCGCCGCACGAAGGCGTTGCCGTCGGCCGCCACGGCATCGGCGTCGCGCCGCAGGATCGAGTTCGCATCGCACCAACGCGTGAAGTGTTCCGCGTCGCCGGGAACGATCGAGTGCGACCAGGTCGGGCCGTTCAACCGGTGGTCAGGGTCAATGGCCGAATACGCGAGGCCGGGCCCGGCCCTTTCGCGCGGCTCGACGATGGTGATCGCGAGCGGCATCGGGCTCGCGCGAACCAGTTGCACCGCGGCCGACGCGCCGCTGAATCCGCCGCCGACGATGGTGACACGGCTCACGACATGGTCCTCGCCCAACGATTCCCCTCCGCCCGTTCTTTCCGGAACGCCGCCGCGCGCCGCGGCGACGTCCGGCGCGATCGGTCTGCGACGTCGATGCTAGGCTTCGCGTGCGGCCCGAGCATACGCCCGCCGCGTCGACTCATCGACTGCGGGAAGCGCCCCGGCCCGGACTCCAGATGAACCTGCCCATCGAGACGCTCGCCGGCGTCGGCCTGATCGTCGCGTTCGCCTACACGGTCGTCGGCCTCACCGGCTTCGGCGCCTCGATGGTGGCCATGCCGATGCTGGTGCACCTGCTGCCGCTGCGGCTCGCCTTGCCGATGATGCTGATCTACGATCTCGTCGGCGGCGTCGCGATCGGTGTGCGCAACCGCAGGTCGGTCGATCGCCGCGAGCTGATTCGACTGCTGCCGTTCATGCTGGTCGGCGTCGTGCTGGGCGTCACCGTGCTGGTCAAGGCCCCGGAGCGCGTCCTGTTGCTGCTGCTCGGCGCGTTCGTGCTCGCCTTCGCCGGCTGGAGCCTGCTGTTCCGCCCCCGGCAGAAGCCCATCGCCCCCGGATGGGCCGTTCCGCTCGGAACCGTGGGCGGCGTCTTCAGCGCGCTGTTCGGCACCGGCGGGCCGATCTACACGATCTACCTCGCACGGCGCGTGCAGGACAAGAGCCGGCTGCGCGCGACGATTTCGATGCTGCTGTTCCTGAGCGCCCTGGCGCGGCTCGCTTCGTTCGTCGCCGCGAGCCTGTTCTCGCCGCCCGGGCTGCCGTTGCTGATCGCGACGATGCTGCCCTGCGCGCTCGCCGGCATGTATCTCGGCACGCACCTGCATCACCGCCTGCCCGCCCATCGCGTCGTCCAGGCCGTGTGGGCGATCCTGATCGTCGGCGGCGCGACGCTGGTGCTGCGCAGCCTCTGAACGGCGCGCGGCGGCCGGCCCGCGGCAGCGCTCAACCGGGGCGGCGAACCACCGGCGCGGCGACCCCTTCGATCATCACGTTCAGGCAGGCAGGCAGGCCGGAGGCCTGCGCGCGCGCCGCGGCCGGCCCGAGCTGCGCAGGCTCGGTCACCTGTTCGCCGTAGCCGCCGAACGCTTCGCTCACCTTGTCGTAGCGCATCGGCCGCAGTTCGCAGCCGACCAGCCGCTCGGCGCCGTAGTCCTTGAGCTGGATCTGGTACTCGGCGTTCCAGCGCGCGTCGTTGCCGACCACCGCGACGAACGGCAGCCCATAGCGCACCGCGGTGTCGATCTCGGCGACGTGGAACCCGAAGGTCCCGTCGCCCATCACCGCCACGACGGGAACGTCGGGCTTCGCGGCGCGCGCCGCGAGCGCGAACGGCAGGCCCGCGCCGATCGAGCCGGCGACGCCGTTGATCACGCGATTCGGCGCCGACAGGCAGGCTTGCGCCCATTGGCCGATCTCGCCGCCGTCCGAGACGAACACCGAGTCCGGGTGGGCGTCGAGGAGCTTCTGCAACGGGCGGCACGCCTGCACCGGGTGCAGGCGGTCGCGCTCGCTCGCAGCGGCGCGGTCCCACTCGGGCGGACGCCAGGCGATCGCGGCGCGCGCTTCGGCAAGCCAGGCCGCGAGCGCATCGGCCGCGCCGGACTCGATCCCGCGCTCGCGCGCGCAGGCCGCCAGCGCATCGATCGAGGCCATTGCGTCGGCGACGAACGCGGCGGCCAGGCGCGCGCCCACCGCGCGTCGCGTGCGCTCGATCTCCGGCGGCTCGGGATCGACCTGGACCAGGCTGCACCCGGCGTCCAGCGCCGGGGGCTGCCCGAACTTCAGGGTGAAGTCGCAGCGCTTGCCGACGAGCAGCACGCAGTCGGCCTTCTCCAGCACCTGCGCGAAGGCCCCGAGGCTCGGGTCGCCGATGCCGCGCGGGCTCTCCATGCCGATCACCGGCACCGCGATCACCGCTTCGAGCGCGCGCAGGCACTCGCGTCCGCGCTTCGTCATGCAGGCCGGCCCGGCGAGCACCAGTGGTCGTTTCGCCTGCCACAAGCGCGCGAGGATCGCCTTTGCGTCGGCCGCCGGCAGTGCCTGCACCTGCGCGCCGAACGCCTGCGGCCCGGGCACGCGGCCGGGATCGGCCGGCCTTTCGAGCACGTCGGTCGGCAGGCTCAGGTGAACCGGGCCCGGCCTGCCCGAGCGTGCGAGGCCGATCGCGCGAGCAAGGTCGGCGACGACCTCGTCGACGCTCGCGCAGGTCCACGACGCCTTCGTGACCGGCGCCGCCATCTCCGCCTGGCGGACTTCCTGGAAAGCGCCCATGCCGAGCTGGCTATTCGGCGCGTGGCCCGACAGCAGCACGACCGGCGCCTCGGCCATCTGCGCCGTATAGAGTGCCGAGACCGCGTTGGCGTGGCCGGGCCCGCCGGTCACGAGCGCGATCCCCGGCTCTCCGGTGAGACGCGCCCAGGCATCGGCCATGTGCACCGCCGCCGCCTCGTGGCGAGTGTGGACCAGCGACACGCCGGCATCGATCGTCGCATCGAATACCGGCATGACGTGGTTGCCGGACAGCGTGAAGACGCGCGCGACGCCGGCTGAGCGCAGCGTGCGCGTCAGCGCGTCCGCGCCACGGAAGACCCGAGCCATCGAAGCCCCTATTCCAGCTCGATGCGAGCTGCCTGCCCAGGCGATCGTAGACGCCAAACCGGTCGGCCGCGAACCTCTCGCATCGAAAGGTCCTTCAGGCCGCCCCGCCGTCGGCGATCAGGCTCTGGCCCGGCCGCACCCGCGTGAACTTCACGGCTTCCCGGCCGATCTGCACGGCGCCGCCGCTCCAGCGTGCGACCGTGAAGGTCGACCGCTCGAGGTCGTCGACCCCCGGATGGTCCTCGCGATAGTGCGCGCCGCGCGAGTCTTCGCGCGAGATCGCGGCGGCCGCGATCACTCGGCTCACCTGGATCAGGCTCCTGAGGTTCAGCCAGTCGTGCCAGCTCAGGTTGAAGGCGCGGTCACCGTCGGCGACGCCGACGCGCGACAGCTCCGCGTCGAGCTCGTCGAGCCGCGCCGCGCCGCGCTCGAGCCCTTCGGCGCTGCGCAGGATGCCGACGT
>DAORSF010000223.1:0-4480 GCA_035443405.1 Burkholderiaceae bacterium
CGACGCGACTACAATCCAGCGCACATCGCCACGCACCGAGACCCACCGCATGAGCGCGCGCCCCGACGTCGACGCCGATCGGGCGACCGAATCCGCCCGCGAGGGATATCTGGAGGAGGCGCGCTCGGCGCGGCTTTACCTCGAGCTCGCCGAAGTCGAGTCCGATACGCGCATCGCACGGATGTACCGCGATCTCGCGAAGTTCGCCGGCCAGCAGGCGCAACTGTGGGCCGCGAAGCTCGATGCCGCGGGGCGGCCGTTGCCCGCCGACGCGCCGCTCGGTTTTCGCGCGCGCGCGGCGCTCGCGCTCGCGCGACGCATCGGCGTGCGCCCGATGCGAGGCGTGTTCGCGGCGCTGAAGGTTCGCGGCCTGTCGGTCTACTCGGCCCCCGCCCCCGCTGGGCATCCCACGGTGACCCGCGTCGACGACATCGGGCGCCGGCATCGCACCGGCGGCGGCAACCTGCGCGCGGCAGTCTTCGGCGTCAACGACGGGCTGGTCTCGAACGCCAGCCTGATGATGGGGATGGCCGGCGCAGCCGCCGAGCCGCGCACACTGGTTCTGGCCGGCATCGCAGGCCTGCTGGCGGGCGCGTTCTCGATGGCGGCCGGCGAATACGTGTCGGTGCGCTCGCAGCGCGAAGTGTTCGAGTACCAGATCGGCCTCGAGCGCGAGGAGCTGGAAGAGTATCCGCAGGCGGAGGCCGACGAACTGGCGCTGATCTACGAGACCAAGGGCTTTCCGCCGGACGATGCGCGGCGGCTCGCGCAGACGCTGATCGGCGACCCCGAGCGGGCGCTCGACACACTGGCGCGCGAAGAACTCGGCCTGAACCCGGACGAGCTCGGTTCGCCCTGGGGGGCGGCGATCTCGTCGTTCCTCGCCTTCGCGGCCGGTGCGCTGATTCCGCTGCTGCCCTACCTGTTCGCCGAAGGGAGCGCCGCATTCGGCGCATCGATCGCGGCCGCCGCCGTGGCGCTGTTCGCAGTCGGCGCAACGCTGTCGTTCTTCACCGGGCGCAGCGCGCTGGCGTCCGGGCTGCGCATGCTGGCGATCGGGTCGGCGGCCGGCGCCGCCACCTACGGGATCGGCAGCCTGGTCGGCGTCGGCGTGGCCTGATCCTCAGCGCTTCTCGGTCAGGAGCGCGAAGTAGGTCTCGCGAGAGCTGGCATACAGCGCGTGGCGCATCTCGACCCAGCCCGCGACGTCGGCCTCGCGCATCGGCTTGGACAGGTAGTAGCCCTGCGCCTCGTCGCAACCGAGCCGCGCCAGGCAGCGCAGTTCCTCGACGGTTTCGACGCCTTCCGCAACCACTTTCAGCCCGAGTTGCTTGCCCAGCTCGATCGTCGAGCGGACGATCGTCAGGTTGCCGCGGTTCCGGTGCAGGCCGCTGACGAACGACCGGTCGATCTTGAGCTCGTTGACCGGCAGCTGCTGCAGTTGCTTCAGCGTCGCGTAGCCGGTGCCGAAGTCGTCGACCGACAACTTGACGCCGATTCGCGAGATCGCGCGAAGGTTCCTGATCGCGGCCTCCGATTCGCTGACGACGCCGCTCTCGGTGATCTCCAGGCACAGGCGCTTCGGATCGACCGACGCGTGGCGCAGCACTTCGAACACCTCGTGGGCGAACTCGGCGTTCTGGATGTCCGGTGCGGACACGTTGACCGAAACCGCGAGATCCAGGCCGGCATCGGCGAGCATTCGCGAGAAGCGTGCGCCGCGCTCGACCACCCAGTGCGTGATCTCGCGCATGAAACCGGTCTGCTCCGCAAAGGGGATGAAGTCGCCGGGCGGCACGCGACCGCGCTCCGGATGGTTCCAGCGCACCAGACCTTCTACGCCGGCGATCAGCCCGGTGCGCAAAGCGAGCTTCGGCTGGTAGTCGAGTTCGAACTGGCCACGCTCCAGGGCCGTCCGCATCTCGCCGAGCAGCGACAGGTAGCTGCGCTGCACCTCGCCGCCGTCGCCGTCGAAGACCCGCTCGCCCGAGCGCGTGCGCTTGGCGCGATACATGGCCGAGTCGGCGTGCCGCAACAGCGTGACGTCGTCCTGGCCGTGGTCGGGATAGAGGGCGATGCCGATGCTGATGCCGATGTCGATCAGCTGGTCGCCGTGCCGCAGCGGCGCCGTCATCGCATCGAGCACGCGCCGGCTCACCTCGCGCGCAGCGTCCACGCCGCCGGCCATCAGCAACACGAATTCGTCGCCGCCCAGCCGCGCGACCGTGTCGCTGTCCCTGACGGTCGCGCGCAGGCGGCGAGCCACCTCCTTGAGCAACAGGTCGCCCGTGGCGTGGCCGAGCGTGTCGTTGACGACCTTGAAGCGGTCGAGGTCGAGCAGCGCGATCGCGAACGCCGCGTGCGAGCGCTGCGAAACGGTGACCATGTGCCGGATCCGGTCTGCCAGGAGCGCCCGGTTCGGCAACCCGGTCAGCGGGTCGGACAGCGCCGACTCCATGATGCGGCGCTCGCGCGTGGACGCCGATTCGGCCAACTGGTTCACCGAATCGACCAGGCAGCCGATTTCGTCGCGCGCGCCAGTTCCCAGTCGATCCGGATAGTCCGCGAGGTGAATGCGTTCGATCGCGTGCCGGACGACGTCGAGCCGTCGGCTGGCGCGCCGGCCGAGCCACCAGCCGCCCAGCGCAGCCGCCGCGATCGCCGGCGGGATTGCCGACAGCAGCACCGTCTGCTCCCGCCAGTCCGGCTGGCCGACCGCGGCCGCGGCCAGCAGCCACCACGCGCCCTGCACGATCGCCATGACCAGTGCGGCCGTCGCCCCGTACCGGATGGCGAGGCCGATGCCGCGGCGCGACGCCGCCGGCGACGGGTCAGCTGAGCGTACTGCGCGCATGCCGCCCAGTCTGGACAGCCCGGAACGCCATCACCCGCTGCGCGCGCCGGACGGCGCGCGCGTTCCGACGAAAGCGCGTTGCGCTAGAGCAACCCCATCTCGAGCTGGGCTGCCTCGCTCATCATGTCCCGGTTCCACGGCGGGTCCCAGACCAGTTCGACGTCGACTTCGGCGACGTTCGGGATGCCCAGCAGCTTGTCGCGCGCCTCGTCGGCGATCATCGTGCCCATGCCACAGCCGGCGGCGGTCAGCGTCATCCGCACGTCGATGCGGAAGGTCCCGTCGGCGAGCGGCTTGGCCTCGCAACCGTAGACGAGTCCCAGGTTGACGATGTCGACCGGGATCTCGGGGTCGTAGCAGGTTCCCAGCTGGCGCCACGCCGCCGCCTCGACGGCCTCGACCGTGGTCGGCGGGCCGCTGCCGACGCCCATGCCGAGTTCCTCGGACGGTTCGAGCTCCAGGCCGAGCGCATCGGCATGCCGCCCGTCGATGCGGTAGAGGTTGCCGTCGACCATCACCGTGAAGGTGCCGCCGAGCCGCTGGCTGATGTAGCCGACGTGCCCGGCCTGCAGCGTCGTCGCGGTCCCCCACGGCACCGCGACGGCCGGGCAATCGCGGTTCAGCGTGACTTCCTGGATGTCGCCGTGCCGGTAACCCATTGCTTCTTCCTTATTCCGTCTTCGCCGGTTCGCCATCGCCGGTCAGTGCGTTGTGCAACGTGTGCCACGCGAGCGTTGCGCACTTGACCCGCACCGGGAATTCGCGCACGCCTGCGAGCACTTCGAGTTTGCCGAAATCGCGGCCTTCGGGCGGCACACCCGTGAGCAGTGCATGGAAATCGCGAAACAGCGACTCGACCTCTTCCACGGTCTTCCCCTTGACCGCCTCGGTCATCAGCGACGCCGACGCGGTCGAGATCGCGCAACCGTGCCCGACGAAGCTCGCGTCGGCGATCACGCGGTCCTCGAGGCGCACGTACAACGTGAGCTGGTCGCCGCACAGCGGGTTGTGCCCCTCGGCGACGCGGTCGGCGTCGTCCATCTTGTGGAAATTCCGCGGGCTGCGGTTGTGATCGAAGATCACCTCCTGGTAGAGCTCGCGCAGGTCGCCGTGGCCGAGGCTCATTTGCGCGCTCCCGCGCCGAACATCTGCTGAGCCTTGCCGATCGCCGCGACCAGCGCGGCGACGTCGCGCTCGTCGTTGTAGAGCGCGAGCGACGCGCGCGCCGTGCCCGGGATGCCGAAGCGCGTCATGACCGGCATGGCGCAGTGGTGGCCCGCGCGGATCGCCACGCCTTCGGCGTCGAGGATCGTCCCCAGGTCGTGCGGATGGATGCCGTCGACCACGAACGACAGGATGCCGGCCTTGTCGCGCGCCGTGCCGATCAGGCGAAGCCCGGGGATCCGCTGCACCGCCTCGGTGGCGTGCGCGAGCAACCGGTGCTCGTGCTCGGCAATCCGGTCCAGGCCGATCGCCAGGACGTAGTCGATCGCCGCCGCCAGGCCCACGGCGCCGGCGATGTTCGGCGTGCCGGCCTCGAAGCGTTGCGGTGCGTCGGCCCAGGTGCTGCCCTCGAAGCTCACGGTGCGGATCATGTCGCCGCCGCCCTGCCACGGCGGCATCGCC
>DAORSF010000224.1:0-1853 GCA_035443405.1 Burkholderiaceae bacterium
CGATCATGATGATCGACGGCGGGATCAGCAGGCCCAGCGTGCCGGCACCGGCCAGCGTGCCGACGGTCAACTTCTCGGGGTAGCCGCGCTTGGCGAGCTCCGGCAGCGTCATCTTGCCGATCGTCGCACAGGTTGCCGCGGACGAGCCGGAGACGGCGGCGAAGATCGCGCAGCCGATGATGTTGGTGTGCAGCAGGCGCCCGGGCAGCCGGTTCATCCACGGCGCGAGCCCCTGGAACATGTCGGCCGACAGCCGCGTGCGGAACAGGATCTCGCCCATCCAGACGAACAGCGGCAGCGCGGTCAGCGTCCAGCTCGACGCCGAGCCCCAGATGGTGACGGCCATCGCGTCACCGGCAGATCGCGACGAGAAGAGCTCCATCGCGATCCAGGCGACACCCGACAGCGCCAGGCCGATCCAGACTCCGCTGCCCAACAGCACGAACAGCGCCAGCACCAGCAGCGCGGTGACGGTGAGCTCGCTCATTCGACGTGCTGCCTCTCGTCGGCCGCGGCGCGTGCGCGTCGTCCGCTCGATTCGAGCGCGATTTCGTCGACGAAGGCCACCAGCAGGATCAACGACCCGATGGCCATCGACAACTGCGGGATCCACAGCGGCGTCGCGTCGTTGCCGGTCGAGATGTCGTGGAACGCGTACGACTGCCAGGCGAGTCGAACGCTGAAATAGGCCAGCAGCGCCGCCAGCAGCAGCGCCACCGCCAGCGACCACCGTTCGAGCGCGCGGCGGGTGCGCGGCCCGGCCAGGCTCAGCAGCAGCGTCACGCGGATGTGCTCGTTGCGCTTGAGCGTGTGCGCGAGCGACAGGAAGCCGGCGCCGGCCATCAGGTAGCCGGCGTAGGCATCGGTGCCCGGCACGTAGAAGCCGAACTGGCGTCCGGCGATGCCCAGCAGGACCATCGCGAGCAGCCCGACCATGAACGCCGCCGCGATCCACGCGGCGGCGTCGTACAGACGGTCGAGCGCCGCGCGCATCACATCTTGGAGTACGCGTCGAGGATCGCCTTGCCGTCGGCGCCGGCCTTCTTCAGCCAGTCGTCGACCAGCGCGTCACCGACCTTCTTGAACTCGCCGGTCATCTGCGCGTTCGGCGGCAGCACCTGCATGCCGTTCTTCTTCAACTGGTCCAGGTACCAGGTGGTCTTCTCCTCCGAACTCTTCCAGCCGCGCGCCTCGGCGTCGGCCGCGGCCTTCAGCAATGCGTCCTGCGTCGACTTGTCGAGCGCGTCGAAGGCCTTCCGGTTGACGATCACCGCGTTCTTCGGCAGCCAGGCCTGCGTGTCGTAGAAGTACTTGATGTGCTCGTAGGCCTTGCTGTCGTAGCCGGTCGAGCCCGAGGTGATGAACGACTCGACCGCGCCGGTGGCCATCGCCTGCGACAACTCGGCGGCCTGGATCGTGACCGGCTGCGCGCCGAACATCTCGGCAATCTTCGCGGTGGCAGGGTTGTAGGAGCGGAACTTCACGCCCTTCAGGTCGGTCGCGGCGTTGAGCGGCTTCTTCGAGTACAGCCCCTGCGGCGGCCACGCGACCGTGTACAGCAGTCTCATGCCCTGCGACGCGAGCAGCTTGTCGAGCGCCGGGCGAGCCGCCTTGTCGAGCTTGCGGGCGGCCTGGTAGCTGGTCGCGACGAAAGGCAGCACGTCGACGCCGAACAGCGGGTGCTCGTTGGCGAAATTCGAGATCAGGATCTCTCCGAGCTGCGCCTGGTTGCCCTGGACGGCGCGCTTGATCTCCGGCGCCTTGAACAGCGACGCGTTGGCATGGACGGTGATCTTCAGCTTTCCGGCGGTCGCCTTGTCGACGTCGGCGGCAAACTGCACCAGGTTCTCGGT
>DAORSF010000224.1:1953-4470 GCA_035443405.1 Burkholderiaceae bacterium
CACGTCCATCATCGCGGCAAGGGCAAGAAGCTCGCCGACATCTGCTTCACGCTGAACTACGAGGATGCGCACGTGGTCGCCTATGCACTGCGCAAGCTGACCGGCCTCGGACTGGTGCGCGGCGAGAAGGTCGGCAAGGAGGTGTTCCACTCGAGCACTCCGGTCGGCGCCGCGCTCGTCGCGCGCTATCGCGCGGTGCGCGACCGGTGCCTGGTCGCCAGCGTCCCCGACCGACTCGGCAGCCTGCAGCAGCGTCGCGGCCTCGATGCCGACGAGCCGCTCGACGGACGTTCCGAACTCGCCCACCTCGCAGGCATGCTTCGCACGCTGTCCGGCTTGTACGACCAGGCGGCGCGCGCCGCGGCATCGCTGTAACCGCACACGCGACGAAGGGGCTCCGATGAGCGCATGGCAATTCTGGATCGACCGCGGCGGCACGTTCACCGACGTGGTCGCCCGCCACCCGGACGGCACGCTGGCGACCGCGAAGCTGCTTTCCGAGAACCCGGGACGCTACGACGACGCGGCTGTCGAGGGAATCCGGCGCCTGCTCGGGCTCGCGCCGGGCGAGCCGGTCGGGCCCGACCGCGTCGAGGTCGTGAAGATGGGCACGACGGTCGCCACCAACGCGTTGCTCGAGCGCAAGGGCGAGCCGCTGGTGCTGGCGGTCACGCGCGGATTTCGCGACGCGTTGCGCATCGCGTACCAGAACCGGCCGAAGCTGTTCGATCGGCACATCGTGCTGCCCGAGCTGCTGTACCGCGAGGTGGTCGAGATCGACGAGCGGCTGGCCGCCGACGGCAGCGTGGTTCGGGCGCTGGACGAGGCGACGGCGCGCGCCGCGCTGCAGCGCGCCTGGGACGGCGGCCTGCGCGCGATTGCGATCGCGCTGATGCACGGCTATCGCAACCCCGTGCACGAACGGCGCATCGCGGCGATGGCCCGCGAGATCGGCTTCGCGCAGGTGTCGGTGTCGCACGAGGTGTCGCCGCTGGTGCGCTACGTCGCGCGCGGCGACACGACGGTGGTCGACGCCTACCTGTCGCCGGTGCTGCGGCGCTACGTCGAGCGGGTCGCGGCGGCGATGCCCGGCGTGCGGCTGCAGTTCATGCAGTCCAACGGCGGGTTGACCGATGCGCACGCGTTCCAGGGCAAGGACTCGATCCTGTCCGGCCCGGCCGGCGGCATCGTCGGCATGGCACGGGTCAGCGCGGCGGCCGGCTTCGATCGCGTGATCGGCTTCGACATGGGAGGAACGTCGACCGACGTCTCGCACTACGCCGGCGAGTTCGAGCGCGAGTTCGAGACGCTGGTCGCCGGCGTCCGGATGCGCGCGCCGATGATGAGCATCCACACGGTCGCGGCCGGCGGCGGTTCGATCCTGCACTTCGACGGTGCGCGGATGCGCGTCGGACCCGATTCGGCAGGCGCCGATCCCGGGCCCGCCTGCTATCGGCGCGGTGGCCCGCTGACCGTGACCGACGCGAACGTCATGCTCGGCAAGCTGCAGCCGGCGCACTTTCCGGCGGTGTTCGGTCCCGGTGGCGACCAGCCGCTCGACGCTGCGGTGGTGCGCGAGCGGTTCGCGGCACTGGCCGCGCAGATCGGCGCGGCGACCGGCCGCGCCATGACGCCGGAGGACGTCGCGCAGGGCTTCATCGACATCGCGATCGCCAACATGGCCAACGCGATCAAGAAGATCTCCGTGCAGCGCGGCTACGACATCACGCAATACACGCTGACGACGTTCGGCGGCGCCGGCGGACAGCACGCCTGCGGGGTCGCCGACGCACTGGCGATGCCGCGGGTCCTCGCACATCCGCTGGCCGGCGTGTTGTCCGCGTACGGCATGGGCCTGGCCGAGCAGGTCGCGATGCGCGAGCGCTCGATCGAGCGACGTCTGGACGCCAGCGGCATCGCCGAAGCGCAGCGTGCGCTGGCGTCGCTGGAGGCAGCCGCCCGCGGCGAACTGCTTGCGCAGGGCGAACCGGCCGCTTCGGTGCGCGTGCGTCGCCGGCTGCACCTGCGCTACGACGGCACCGACACCGCATTGCCGGTCGATGCCGGCGACGAGGCGTCGATGCGCGCGCAGTTCGAGTCCGCGTACCGGCTGCGTTTTGCCTTCCTGATGCCCGACAGGCCGCTGGTGATCGATTCGGCGGTCGTCGAGGCATCGGGCGAGTCGGGCAGCGGTGCGACGCTCGCGCCGCCCGGATCGCGGGAGGGCGTGCTCGGTTGCGAGACACGGGTGCCGGTGTTCGCGCAGGGGAGCTGGCACGACGCCCCGTTGTATCGGCGCGAGCGGATGATCGCCGGCGACGCGGTCGACGGGCCGGCGGTGATCGCCGAGGCGACCGCAACCACCGTGGTCGAGCCGGGCTGGCGCGCGGCGATGACCGCACGCGGCGACCTGGTGCTCGAGCGGCACGCGCCGCGTCCGAGGCGTGTCGCGGTCGGCACCGAGGCCGACCCGGTGATGCTCGAGATCTTCAACAACCTGTTCATGTCGATCGCCGA
>DAORSF010000225.1:0-4461 GCA_035443405.1 Burkholderiaceae bacterium
GTAGCCGCCGGTCGGCGCTTCCCAGTCGAGCATCTCGCCGGCGCAGAACACGCCCGGCAGCGCGCGCAGCATCAGCTGCCCGTCGAGCGACTCGAACGCTACGCCTCCCGCGGTGCTGATCGCCTCGTCGATCGGCCGGGTCGCGACCAGCCGGATCGGCAGCGACTTGATCGCTGCCGCGAGACGGACGGGATCGGCGAATTCGTCCGCCGCGAGCCATTCACGAAGCAGTCCCGCCTTGACGCCGGCGATGCCCGCACGAACGCGCAGGTGATTGGCCATCGAGCGCCCGCCGCGCGGACGTGCCAGTTCGGCGGCCAGCCACGGCTGGCTGCGCGCCGGTGCCAGGTCCAGCCGCAGCGTCGCAGAGCCGTCGGCTTCGATCGCGTCGCGCAGCGCCGCGGAGAACGCGTATACGAGGCTGCCCTCGATGCCGGTGTCGGTGACCACGCATTCCCCCTGTCGCGTCGCGTGGGTGCCCGACGGGGCGTCGAAGCTCGCGACGATCGACTTCAGCGGCTGGCCGGCGAAGCGGACGCGAAAGTGCTCCGACCACCCGCGCCGCGGCGGCGAGCCGACGTCGAAGCCGCAGTTCGCGGGACGCAGTCGCGCGACGTTCACGCCGCGCGCTTCGAGCAGCGGCACCCACGCGGCATCCGAGCCGAGGCGTGCCCAGCTCGCGCCGCCGAGCGCGAGCACGAGCGCGCGTGTTCGCACGAGGTGCTCGCCGTCGGCCGCGCGCAGCCTCAGCACGTGACCACCGGTGCCCTGGCCGCTCGCGAAGTCCGCGGGGTCGGCGACGGGAACGTCGCCCCAGCCGGTCCAGCGGTGCCGCATGTGAAATCGCACGCCGGCATCGCGCAGCCGGTGCAGCCAGCGGCGCAGCAGTGGCGCCGCCTTCATTTCGGCCGGGAAGACGCGACCCGACGACCCGACGAAAGTGTGCACGCCGAGCCGGTGCGCCCAGTCGCGCAGCGCGACCGGGTCGAAGTCGCGAACGAACGGCTCGAGTCGGGCGCGTCGCGTGCCGTAGCGGGACAGGAACGCCTCGAGTGGCTCGGCATGCGTCAGGTTGAGTCCGCCGCGTCCGGCAAGCAGGAACTTGCGTGCCGCGGACGGCATCGCGTCGAAGACGTCGACGCCCAGCCCGGCTTCGCTCGCCGCCTCGGCGGCCATCAGGCCGGCAGGACCAGCACCGACCACCACGACGTCCCCGCAGGCGAGGGGCGCCGACTCGGCGCTGGCAGGCAGCCCGGGCAAGGTTCGGCCCGGCCTCGGTGCGCTCAGCGAAGCGGCGAGATCTCGGGGTCGGCGTCCCAACTCGTCGAAGGCCGCTGCGTGCGCGCCAGCCACTTGTCGAGTGCATCGACGTGTTCGGCCTCTTCGCTGGCGAACTCCGACGCCAGCCGCTTGACCTCCGGATCGCTCGACTGCGTGCCGACCGAACTGTAGTACTCCATCGCGCGCACCTCGTTCTCGCGTGCGTAGCGCAGTGCGTGCCAGGGGTCGAGCAGGTAGTCGAAGGCCTCCTCGCCGCCCGCCTCGGGTGGAGAACTCCATCGGAACTCCCACGACCTCAGCTTCGGAAGCTCGAGCGTTCCGACCCTGGCCTTGATCTCGTCGCGGTGCAACTGCGAGAAACGCACCATGTCGCGAAACAGCGCTGCGACTTCGTCGTTGCGGTGCGCTTCCATCATGTCGGCGAGTTCGAGGTAGCGCTCGGCCGCTTCGTTCTCGAGCGCCACCGCGTGGGCGAGGAATTCCGGCAGCGTGTAGCCCATGGCGTCTCCTTCAAGGCAAGAATCCTGCGAGCGGCGGCCGTGTGCCGGCCACCCATGCCCAAGGTTCGCCTTCGCGAACCGTTTCGCACTTGATGCAGGTCAACGGCATGCCGCGCGCACCGTCGTCGGCCGCGGCGCGAGGGGAGCCGATCAGGGGCGTCGCTTCGAGGCCTCGTAGCGCGCCCGATTGGCCTCGTCGGGGGGATAGAGGCCGGGCAAGGCCGCGCCGTGCTCGACCTGGCCCATGATCCAGTTCTCGAGCCGCTCCTGTTCCACCGCGATCGGGACGACCTGTTCGAGCAACGCGGCCGGAATCAGCACCGCGCCGTCGTCGTCGACGACGACCACGTCGTCGGGGAACACGGCGACGCCGCCGCAGGCGACCGGCTGCTGCCACGCCACGAAGGTGAGTCCAGCCACCGAAGGCGGCGCGGCGGCGCCCCGGCACCAGACCGGCAGTCCGGTGCCGATCACGCCGGCCGCATCGCGCACGACGCCGTCGGTCACCAGCGCTGCCACGTTCCGCTTCTTCATGCGGGCGCACAGGATGTCCCCGAAGATGCCGGCATCGGTGACGCCCATCGCGTCGACCACGGCGATGCAACCGGGCGGCATGGCCTCGATCGCGGCGCGCGTGGAGATCGGCGAACCCCACGACTCGGGCGTCGCGAGGTCCTCGCGCGCGGGCACGAAGCGCAGCGTGAACGCGGGACCGACGAGCCGGGGCTGGCCGGGCACGAGTGGGCGCGTGCCGCGCATCCAGACGTTGCGCAGGCCCTTCTTCAGCAGCACCGTGGTCAGCGTGGCAGTCGACACGCCCGACAGCGTGGCGACGATCGCGGGATCGAGGCTCATTCGGTTTCCAGTCCGGTGTCGACAGCGGTGCGCGGATGCGGCCGCCGGGTTGCGCAATCGTATACTCGGTCGGGAACCTCCCACCAGAAAGGAAGAACCCGATGCTCGAACTCCACTACGGACCCGGCGCCTGCTCGTTCGTTCCGCACGTTGCGCTCGAGGCGATCAAGGGGGCCACCGGCGAGGACTTCGTCGCGCGCCCGGTGAAGCTGCACAAGGGCGAGCAGCGCTCTGCCGAGTACCTGGCGATCAACCCGAACGCCCAGGTGCCGACGCTGGTGGTCGACGGCAAGCCGCTTTCGCAGATCGTCGCCATCTGCGACTACCTCGACCGGCGCTATCCGCAGGTCGGCCTGATGCCGACCGAATCGTGGGCGCGCGCGCAGGCGATGTCGCAGTTCCTGTGGATGAACAACACGGTGCACACGACGTTCACGCACGTGTTCATGCCCGACAAGTTCTGCGAAGGCGAGGCGAGCCAGGCCGAACTCAAGCGCTTCAACGCGGCGCTGTATCGCACTCAACTCGAGCGCATCCAGGGGTGGATCGCCTCCGCCGACCCGTACTGGTTCGGCGAGCGCCTCGCTTTCCACGATGCCTATGCGCTGACGCTGCTGCGCTGGGGCGGGTTCGCCGGCATCGACCCGGATTCGTTGCCCGCCTACAAGGCGTACATCGATCGCGTCGCGGAGCACCCGGCGGTCACGGCGGCGATCGCGCGCGAGGGAATCAAGCTGAGCACCTTCCGCAAGTCCTGAGCGATCGGCCGGGCCGGCGTCAGCGGCCGGGCGCGAGCTGCGGGCGGGTCAGGAATCCGAGGACGTCGGCCATCAGGTCGTTGATGCGTCGATACCGTCCGGCATCGGCGGCGAGGATCGTTGCCTCGTCCTGCACCGTCGGCCCCGGCTGCAACTCGTCGCGGCAATGCTCGAGCATCGCGAGCGCGGATTGCGGCGTGGTTTCGAGATGAAACTGCAGGCCGATCACCGAGCGGCCGAGCTGGAACGCCTGGTTCTCGCAGGCGTCGCTGCGTGCCAGGTGCACCGCGCCCTCAGGCAGGTCGAAGGTCTCGCCGTGCCAGTGGAACACGTCGATCGAGGCCGGAAACACGAAGGCGTCCGGCGCCGGCGGCTTCGCTGCGGCACCGACCGGCTGCGCGGCCGCCGGCACCGCGTGCACCGGGAACCACCCGATCTCCTTCTGTCGACCGGGATGCACGCGCGCGCCCATCGCGCTGGCGATCAGCTGGGCGCCCAGGCAGACGCCCAGCACCGGCAAGCCGGACTCGATGGCGGCGCGCACGAAACGCTTCTCCGGGACGAGCCACGCCAGCGCCGCTTCGTCGTTGACGCTCATCGGGCCGCCCATCACGACCAGCAGGTCGATCGACGCGGGGTCGGGCAGCGCAGGATCGTCGAAGAAGCGCGTGCCGGTGATCGCATACCCGGCGGCACGCAGCCACTGCTCGATGCTGCCGAGCCCCTCGAACGGCACGTGCTGGAGGAAGTGGGCGCGCATGTCCGAACGGTTCCTCATCGGCCTCGTGCCGGCCCGGGGACTCACGTCGCGCGCCGGGCGAGCAGCGCCCAGACGCCGGCGAGCGACAGCAGGGATCCGCCGGCCACGTTGAACGCGCGCTGCGCGCGTTGCGACGCCAGCAGCGCCGCCGCCGAGCCGGCAAACGTCGCGTAGAGCGTCGCGTTGAGGGTCGCCATCGCGACGAAGGTCGTTCCCAGGATCCACAGCTGGCGCGACGTGTCGGCACCGGGGTCGATGAACTGCGGCAGGAAGGCCACGAAGAACACGATGCCCTTCGGGTTCAGCG
>DAORSF010000226.1:0-4421 GCA_035443405.1 Burkholderiaceae bacterium
CCCATCGCGACCAGCAGGTAGTAGCCGATCACGGTCGGCGGCAGCACGAGCGGCAAGGCCAGCAGGCCCTCGATCCACGGCTTGCCGCGCACGCGGGTCTGCGCGAGCCAGCGCGCGACGAACAGCGCCGCAGGCACCAGCACGGCCAGCGTCGCCAGCGCGAGTTCGATCGAAAGCCGGATCGCCGCCCAGTCCATCACGGCGCAGCCTCGCCGGGCAGTGCGAAGCCGTAGCGCGCGAAGATCGTTCGAGACGCCGGTCGCTGCAGGTACCCGTAGAACGTGCGGGCGACCGTGCCGGCACGGCGCGTGAGCACCATCCGCTGGCGCAGCGGCTCGGCGGCGTGCCACGCCGCCGGGAGCGTCGCGAAAGCGCCGAGCGCCGCGACCGGCGGCGCCTTCGACAACGAGACCGGCACGATGCCGCCCTGGCTCGATCCGGAGGCCGCGAACTGCACGGCCTGCGCCGCGTTCTCGCCGAGCACCAGGTGCGGCTCGATGCCGGGCCATAGCCCTTCGTGCTGCAGCACTGCGCGCGCCGCGCGCCCGTACGGGGCATGCTCGGGATTGGCGATGGCGAATCGGCGGATCGCGCGCTCGGCGAGCGCCCTGCGGAGCCCCTCGAGCTGCGCGTCGACCTTCAGCGGCGAGCCGTGCGGCGCGAACAGCGCGACGCGGCCGATTGCGTACAGCACGCCGCGATCCGGCGCGTGTCCGGCCGCGGCGAGTCGGAACACGTATTGCTCGTCGGCCGACAGGAACAGCTCGAACGGCGCGCCGCGCGCAATCTGCTGCGTGAAGTTGCCCGACGAGCCGAACGTGAGCCTGACCGCGTGCCCGGTGTCGGCCTCGAAGCGCGGCGCGATCTCGGCCAGCGCGAACTTCAGGTCCGCGGCCGCCGCGACGGCGGGCGGCCCGGCCGCGTGCGCTGCGGGCCGCCAGCCCCCGGACACCGCGATCGCCAGCGCGCCAGCCAGCCCGCGTCGGCGACCCTGCGAGCGAACGAAATCCCGTGGGTCGGGCAACTCGGTCGAGGCGGAGGCGGGCGCAGGCGTCATTCGGGGGCATTCGTTATGACGCAAAGAATATAACGCTGGCTTGCCCCGGCGCAAACGATTAGGCCATTTGGCCGAAGCCTCCGGTTTCAGGCGCCCGTTCGCTTGACGCCCCCGCAGCGCCACCGTAAAAACGTCCGACCGCCAGTGCAAGGACCAGGAGAAGAATCATGGCCGTCTGCGTGCTGATCATCGACGACCATCCGTTGATGCGCGACGCCGTGCGCATGACGATGGACACGGTCGCGCCCGGCAGCCGCATCGACCTGGCTGCGAGTTTCGCCGAGGCGCGCCGGCTGCTCGCGTTGCACACGGCGTACGACTTCACGCTGCTCGACCTGAACCTGCCGGACAGCACCGGCTTCGAGGCGCTGAAGGCGCTGCGCGCGCAGTACCCGCAGCTGCCGACGGTCGTGCTGTCGGCCGAGATCGACCGCGAAACGATCCTGCGTTGCCTGGACCTCGGGGCCGCCGGCTACATCCCCAAGACCTACCACGCCGACGTCATCACGCACGCGCTGCGCCTGATCGCGTCGGGGCACGTCTACGTTCCGCGCGAGGCCATCGACCCGAGACGCGACGCCAACGAGCCGATCCGCCTGCGGGTGGCCGGCAGCGACCCGCGCGGACTGGGCCTCACCGACCGACAGTGCGACGTGCTGCGGCTGATCCTGCGCGGGCTCCCGAACAAGCTGATCTGTCGCCAGCTCGACCTCGCCGAAGGCACGGTCAAGGTCCACGTCAGCGCGGTGCTGCGCGCCCTCGGCGTGCGCAACCGCACGCAGGCGGTCATCGCGGCCAGCCGTCTCGGCTTGCGGATGAACGACTGAGATGCGAATGCGCGCGACGGGTTGACTTCGGCCGGCGCCGCCCCATATCGACGCCAGACGCCGACCCGCCGGAGCCTCGCCGATGACCGACCCGATCCACGCCGTGTGCCCGCATTGCGGGAAGACCAACCGACTGCCGGCCGCCCGCGTCGGCCAGCAGCCCGACTGCGGCGCGTGCGGCAGGCCGCTCTTCCCCGGCAAGCCGATCGAACTCGACGACGCGCGCTTCGACGACTACCTGCGCCGCACCGACCTGCCGATCGTCGTCGACTTCTGGGCGAGCTGGTGCGGTCCGTGCCGGACGATGGCGCCGCAGTTCGAGCAGGCCGCCAGGCGGCTCGCCGGCCGCGTGCAATTCGTCAAGGTCGACACGGACGCCAACCCGGGCCTGAGCCAGCGCTTCGCGATCCGCAGCATCCCGACCGTCGCGCTGTTCCACGGCGGGCGCGAAACGCGGCGCAGCGCCGGCGCGATGAGTGCGGCGCAGATCGAAGCCTGGATCGGCGCCTGATTCGGCACCTGAGAGCGGCGCCGCCCGGCGCGCCGGCGTACGCCTCCACAGGCTCCTAGGGCCGTATGTACGCGTAGCCCTCGCGCTGGCGCTCCATCAGTTCGACCACGCCGGCCGGCACGTAGGCGATGCCCGGAATCATGTCGGCGCGAGTGATCCTGAAGCTCTTCATCGTGTTCTCGCAGGCGACCACCTTGACGCCGTCGGTGAGCGCCGCGGTCACGCGCGGCTCGACCTTCGAGTCGCCCTTCAGCATCCCGATTCCCGGGCCGTAGACGACGATCTCGGCGATCACGTTCTCCTTGCCGAGATCCTGCTGCACGTTGCGCAGGTTGTTGAGGGCCAGGTTCCAGGTGCGCACATTGTCATCGCTGACCTGGAACACGACCTTCTTCGGGCCCGTCTGGGCGACCGCACCGGAACCCGTCGTTCCGCAGGCGCCGAGCGTGCCGGTCAGTATCGCCGCGCCGAGCGCGAGCATCAGTCTGCGTTGCATTCTCTCGTCTCCGCGGAGGCCCCGGCAGCCGGACGGCCCGTCAGACCTCCACTGCTCTGGACGCGCGAGCCGCCCGGTTCATTCCGTTTGGCCCGGATATTCCACATTCCGGCGCGCGGCTGGTGAAGATCGACCGACGGTGGAATACTCTGCCGATCCCGTGCGTCTACAGTCTCCATGGACCTGCGCGACCTGTTCTTCGGACACGACCCGCTGCGACAGCAGCTCGAGCACTGGCGACCCGCCCTGTACCGGGTCGCCTACTCTTGGTGCCATGACCGAGCGCTCGCCGACGACCTCGTCCAGGACACGCTGGTCAAGGCGATGTCGAGGCGCGCCCAGCTGCGCGACAGCGAGCGCCTGAAGGGCTGGCTGTTCGCGATCCTCAACAACGGATTTCGCGATCACCTGCGCCGCCAGCGCGCCCACGACGACATCGACGAACTGGCCGACGAGATGCCGGGCTCCCTGCCGAGCCCCGAGGACGACCGCGCGACCGCCGAAGTCGTCGCCCGGGTGCGCGCCGCGATCGCAACGCTGCCGCTCGGACAGCGGCAGGTCGTGACGCTGGTCGACCTCGAAGAGCTCAGCTACGCCGAGGTCGCACACGCGCTGGCGATCCCGATCGGCACCGTCATGAGCCGGCTGTGCCGTGCGCGCGCCGCGCTGCGCCATGCGCTCACCGACGACCGTGCCACCGCGCAGGTGATCGCGCTGGGGAGCCCGCGATGAACGAGCAGCCGAGGCGCCTTTCCGAAGAGATGCGCAATGCCTTCGTCGACGGCCAGCTCGACGCGCGCGAAAGCGCCGCCATCCTCGAGCAGATCGGCGGCGATGGCCGCTTGCGCGAAGACGTGTGCCGTACCCGGCTGGTCAAGGAGATGGTCCGTACCGGTTACCGCGATCTGGCGCCGAAGCCGGCCGCCGTTCCGAAGGGGCGGCGACCGGTCGCTTCGATGCTGCTGGCGGTGGCGCTGGTGGCGGCCCTGTTCGGCTGGCAGGCCGGCGCCTGGATGCCCGACGGCGCCCCGGCAGCGCGGGAATCCGCCGCCGGCGGCGCCGGCCCGGTCGCGCAGACGGTCGTCGCCGGCAGCACGCTCGACGAGGCGCTTCTCACGTCGGCCAGCCGCGTACTGGTGCACGTCAGCTCGGCCCGCCGCGACGAAGTCGGCGCCGCGCTCGACGGCATCGAGGCGCTGCTTCGCGACGCCCGCGCCGGCAACCGGCCCATCGCGATCGAGGTCATCGCCAACATCGGCGGCATCGACGTGCTGCGCGCCGACGTGTCGGCGCATGCCGCCCGCATCGCCGCGCTGCGCGCGGATTACCCGGAGCTCACGTTCATCGCCTGCGGACAGACGCTGGCGCGGCTGCGCGAGCGCGGCAGCGACGTGCACCTGCTGCCCGGCGTGCAGGTGACGACCTCGGCGCTCGACCAGGTCGTTCGGCGCCTGCACGACGGCTGGCTGTACGTGCGGGCCTGACCGGCCCCGCCCGGCCCCGCCCGCCCGGCCCCGCCCGCTCGGCACC
>DAORSF010000227.1:0-4419 GCA_035443405.1 Burkholderiaceae bacterium
GCGATGTACCAGGTGAAGTCCGAAGGACGCAACGACGTGCGCTTCTTCGCCGGCGGGCTGTCGAACGAGCGCGCCGAGCAGCTGCAGCTCGCGGCCGAGCTGCCTTCGGCGATGCAGCGCGGCGAAGTCGAGCTGTACTACCAGCCGGTGATGAACATCGGCGAGCGCTGCGTGGTGGGCTACGAGGGGCTGCTGCGCTGGCGCCACCCGACGCTCGGGCTCTTGTTGCCCGATCGCTTCCTGCCTGCTGCCGAACAGAGCAACCTGATCCGCGAGATCGGCCTGTGGGCGATCCGCCGCGCGCTCGACGATCGCGTCCGGCTCGGCATCGACGCGCATCCCGACGTCGCGGTGTCGGTCAACGTGTCGGCGCGCCAGCTGACCGAGGAGGGCTTCGTCGCGACGCTGTCCGAGTTGATGGACGAGCGCGAGTTCCCGCCGCGACTACTCCGGCTCGAGCTGACCGAGAGCGCGTTCATCGAGAACCCCGAGCGAACCGCGACGCTGATCGCCGAGCTGCGCCGGCTCGGCGTGCGCATCATCATCGACAACTTCGGCACCGGCTATGCGTCGCTGTCGTACCTGAAGAACCTGCCGGTCGACGGCATCAAGATCGACCGTGCCTTCGTGCAGGACCTGCCCGCCGACCGTGGCAACGCGGCGATCGTCCAGGCGATCACGACGATGGCCGCCAAGCTCGGCTTGCAGGCGATGGCCGAGGGCGTAGAGACTGCGGCAGAGCTGCGCGGATTGCGCTCGCTCGACTGCGACCAGGTCCAGGGCACGCTGATCTCGGAGCCGCTGCCGTTCGCTCAGCTCAGGGAGTTCCTCGACGCGCTGCCCACGCTGCGCCAGATGCACCTGGTGCGCGACTCGCGCCCCAGCGTCGCCTGAACGCCGGGCTTGGCCGCGCCGGCGAGGCCGCTCAGTCGTAGGCGAGTCCCATCGCCTCGCGGACTTCGCGCATCGTCTCCTGCGCGATCTTGCGCGCCTGTTCGCAGCCGTCGGCGACGATGTTGCGAAGCAGGCTCGGGTCGTCGAGGTAGGGCTGCGCCCGCTCGTGGAACCCCTGCTGCTCGGCGAGGATCGCGTCGATCACCGGCTGCTTGCACTCGAGGCAGCCGATGCCGGCGCTGCGGCAGCCGATCTGCACCCACTCGCGCGTCGCATCGTCCGAGTAGACGAGGTGCAGCTGCCACACCGGACAGATCTCGGGCTCGCCCGGATCGGTGCGCCGCACGCGCGCGGGGTCGGTCGGCATCGTGCGCACCTTCTTTCGCACCGACTCCGGGTCCTCGCGCATCGCGATCGCGTTGCCGTAGCTCTTGGACATCTTCTGCCCGTCGACGCCGGGCATGCGCGAGGCCTCGGTGAGCAGCGCCTGCGGCTCGGCCAGGATGATCCGGCGGCTGCCTTCGAGATAGCCGAACAGGCGCTCGCGATCGCCCATGCTGAGGTTCTGCGCCAGCTCGAGCAACTCGCGCCCTTGTTGCAGCGCGGCGTCGTCGCCCTGCTCCTGGTAGCGCGTGCGCAGCTCCTGATAGTGCTTTGCGCGCTTGCTGCCGAGTTTCTTCACCGCCTCGCGCGCGCGGTCTTCGAATCCGGGCTCGCGGCCGAACAGGTGGTTGAAGCGGCGCGCGATCTCGCGGGTGAACTCGACGTGCGGGACCTGGTCTTCGCCGACCGGCACCCAGGCCGCGCGGTACATCAGGATGTCGGCCGCCTGCAGCAGCGGGTAGCCGAGGAAGCCGTAGGTCGACAGGTCTCGCTCGGACAGCTTCTCCTGCTGGTCCTTGTAGGTCGGCACGCGCTCGAGCCAACCCAGCGGCGTGACCATCGACAGCAACAGGTGCAGCTCGGCGTGCTCCGGAATCCGCGACTGGATGAACAGCGTCGACTGTTGCGGATCGATGCCGGCGGCCAGCCAGTCGATCACCATCTCCCAGACGTTGTTGCCGATCACGTCCGGCGAGTCGTAGTGAGTGGTCAGGGCATGCCAGTCGGCGACGAAGAACAGGCAGGGATGCTCGGACTGCAAGCGCACCCAGTTCTTCAATGCGCCGTGGAAGTGGCCCAGGTGCAAGGCACCGGTCGGGCGCATGCCGGATACGACTCGCTCGCTGAACATTTCAGTCCGACAACGAAAACAGCGCAGCGATCACACCGACGCCGATGTCGATCACGGGCGCGACGACGACGCCCAGCAAGCCGGTGGCCAGCAAGCCGAGCAGGATGAACAGGCCGTAGCGCTCGAGGCGCGCGAACGGCACCGCGAGGCGGACCGGCAGCAGGCTGGTCAGGATGCGCCCGCCGTCGAGCGGCGGCAACGGCACCAGGTTCAGCGCGGCCAGCGCGAGATTGACGAAGATGCCGGCGATCGCCATGCGCGGGAAGAACTCGCCGTCGCTTCCGAAGACGGTCATCAGCTTCAGCGCAAGCGCCCAGCCGAGCGCCATCGCGATATTCGCGGCCGGTCCCGCCGCCGCGACGACACCCATGTCGCGTCGCGGCGAGCGCAGCCGGGACGGCACGATCGGGACCGGCTTGGCCCAGCCAAACAGCATGCCGCCGCCCATGCTCTTGCTGGCGAGCAGGATCAGCGCGGGAACCAGCAGGGTACCGACTGGATCGACGTGGCGAAATGGATTCAGCGTCACGCGGCCCTGCAGCTCCGCGGTGCGATCGCCGAGGCGCGCAGCGACGAAGGCATGGGCCGCCTCGTGCAGCGTGATCGCAAGTATCACCGGGATCGCATGGACCGCGATCAGCTGCGGCAGGCTCAATTCCATCGGGAGATTGTAGCAGCCGGCTAGAAACGGACCCGCAGCGTCGAGGTCTCCGCGCCGCGCGCGACCATCCCCTCGATGCTGCCGCAACCGACACGCACGACCAGTGGCTCTTCGCCGGTCAGGTCGACGACGGTGGTCGGCACGAACCCCTGGCCGCCGCCCTCCAGGACCAGTTCGATCCGGCGCGCGAGTCGCGCCGCGATCTCGGCCGCGTCGTTGAGCGGATCGTCCTCGTCCGGGAGGATCAGGCTCGAGCACAACACCGGCTCGCCGTGCGCCTCGAGCAGGCCCTGCGCGATCGCGGCGTCGGGGACCCGAAGCCCGATCGTGCGCCGCGACGGGTGCCACAGGCGCCGCGGCACTTCCTTCGTCGCGTCCAGCACGAAGGTGTAGGGTCCCGGGGTCCAGTCCTTCAGGAAGCGGTACTGGCGGTTGTCGACCCTCGCGTAGGTCGACAGTTCGGACAGGTCGCGGCACATCAGCGTCAGCAGGTGCCGTTCGTCGAGCCCGCGGATCGCGCGCAAGCGGTCGACCGCGGCCTTGTCGCCGAGGCGGCATGCCAGCACGTAGCAGGCGTCGGTCGGGACCGCCACCAGGCCGCCGGCGCCCAGGACCCCGGCCGCCTGCCGCAGCAGGCGCGCCTGCGGATGGGTCGGGTGCAGCGCGAACCGCTGCGTCATGCGGCCTCGGGCCAGTCGTGCCAGAGCGGCACGAGCGATTCGGGCAGCGGCGGAAGGCTGCCGAGCTCGACCCGGCTCTCGTCGGGCGCGTGAAAATCGGAGCCGCGCGAGGCCAGCAAGCCAAACTCCTGAGCGACCTTCGCGAACTGCCGGTACTGGTCGCGGGTGTGCGAACCGCTGACGACCTCGATGCCCTGCCCGCCCGCCTCCCGGAACGCCGCGATCAGCGCCCACAGCGCGGTCTCGTCGAGTCGGTAGCGTCCGGGATGCGCCAGCACGGCGACGCCGCCGGCGCCGCGGATCCACGCGATGGCATCGCCGAGCGTCGCCCAGCGATGCGGCACGAAGCCGGGCTTGCCGTCGGACAGGTAGCGCTGGAACACCTCCTGCACGTCGCGGCAGACGCCCTGCGCGACGATGTGACGCGCGAAGTGCATGCGCCCCACCATCGCCGGATTGCCGACGTACCTCAGCGCGCCGGCATACGCGTCGGCGACACCGGCGCGCGCCAGTTCGGCGCCGATCTGCCGCGCCCGCTCGTCGCGCCCGCTTCGGGTGCGCTCGAGACCGTCGCGCAACTCGCGGTTGCCCGCGTCGATTCGCAGCCCGACCACGTGGATCGTCTCGCCGCCCCACGTGACCGAGATTTCCACGCCCGGCACGAACACGAGCCCGAGTTGCGCCGCTGCGGCGCCCGCCGCGTCCAGTCCGCCGACCTCGTCGTGGTCGGTCAACGCGAAGATCTGCACGCCGTGCGCGAAGGCGCGGCGCACGACCTCCGCTGGCGCAAGCGCGCCGTCCGAGACGCGCGAATGGGCATGCAGGTCGGCGTTGATCCGCCGCGGCGGGTTCGAAGTAGGCACAATACGGGCTCCTGCCGACATTATAGGAACATGGGGAGACCGGCCATGAGGATTGCGGCACGCGACGACTACGACGAGCTGCACGGA
>DAORSF010000228.1:0-4418 GCA_035443405.1 Burkholderiaceae bacterium
GCCGACGAAGGCGCCGAAGAACATGCCGAGGCTGATGTAGATCTTCCAGTAGTCGACCTGCGGCGGGAACACCAGGTTCCAGAATGGAATCCGCATCAGCTCGTCGCCGAGGAAGACCTCGGCGATGAGCCCCGTCATCATCGTCTCGCCGCCGCCGACGGTCCAGGCGCCGACGACCAGGAACAGGAAGATGTCGAGCACCGCGATCGCGGCCAGCGCGAGCACCGGATCCAGGGTCTTGCGGAAAAACTCCATCGCCGCTCCTTCACGCGCCGTCCGGCCGACGTCCGCGTGCTTTCTTGTATGCTGCAGATTCTGTGGGTGGCGCCCGCGCGAGTGGTGGTATTTATTGCCAACCCGCTGCCGGAGGGGGAGGCAGATGAGCATCTACACCGAGATCAACGACGTCCTGGACCACATGTTCAACGCCTGCACGACGGCGCAGATCAGCGAGTTCATCCCCGAGAAGCGCGGCTTCCGCATCCACGGCCACAGCACCACCGTCTCGCTCGAGCGCGCGTTCTGGAACGTGCTCGAGGACATGGCGCGCGAGAGCCAGGTCACCCTGCCGAGGCTGATCGAGCGCGTTCACGACGGCTGCCTGGTCGCCAACGACAAGAACATCTCGTCCTGCCTGCGGGTGATCTGCCTGAAGTACCTGAACATCTACGCGGCAGCGGGGGCCTGACGCCGCCCGCCGCTGAGAGGGCGGCGGGACGCGCGTGGCCGCCGTCGCTTCACTTTGCGCGCGAACCGGCGCCGGAACCGTTGATGCAGATCAACCGGTTGCCAGCCCGTGTCGCGCCAGCGCCGCCTGCAGCGTCTCGCCGCGCTCGTCGGCGAGCGCCGCGTCGCGCAGTTCGCGCACCGTCGCCGGCGCGACCGCCGCGCCGCCGCGCTGCAGCGCGGCCATCAGCGTCTCGTAGTTGCGCAGCCCGCGTTCGTGGGTGTCGCCGTAGCCCTTGACCAGCCGCTGGCAGCGGACGACCTCGGTCGCCAGCTCGGCGCTGACCGCGGCGGCCTCCTCGACGCGCCGCAGCCAATGCTCGATGCGCGGCTGCTCGAGCGCGTAGCGCAGCGTCGAGCGCCGCCAGCGCTTCATGCCCGCGGTCGCGTACAGCAGCAGGAAACCGTGCAGGCTGCTGGTCGTGACGATGCGCCCCCGCGAGGTGAAGCGTTCGACCAGCCGGCGCGGCCAGCCGGACGCGAGCAGCCATCGCCCGATCGCAGCCGGCATCGACTCGGCGATCTCCTGGACGCGCGGATGCAGGTATTCGTCGATCGCCAGCAGCTGGCCGTCGGCCACCCGCACCTCGTCGCGAACCCGCTGGAAACGCGAGCTGCGCGTCTTCAGGTCGGCGACCCGGATCGTGTCCTCCCACGACATCCACAGCGCGAGGTGGCGCGCGAGCTCGGCCAGCAACCCCGGATCGTTGCCGCCCGGGGCGGCCTTCACGCGCGCCATCCGGTCGAGATAGATGGCCGCCCACGCCGGATCCTGGTAGTCGACCAGGCGGCGCACGCCTTCGGTCAACATGCGCCGCGCGGCCTCGGGGAAGTCGGCGCCCACGCGCGCGAGCAAGGCGCGCACTTCGGGCGCCCGCGGCTGCGGTGTCGCGGCAGGGATCGCGGCCGGCCCGGAGCCGGTCGCGGCGACGGTTCCCTCGCCCGGCACCGCGAGCGGCCCCGACCGCGCACGTTCGAAGGCCGCGCCGAACGCCTTCCTGCTCGCCGAGACGCCGACGCCGCTGCGCTCGATCGTCTCTTCGAACCGTGCGCGGTCGAACGGCAGCACGCCCGTGCCGGCCAGCGCGCCGAACAGAACCGCACCGATCACGCTGCCGCTGTCGAGGGCCGCCGCAGCCATGTCGAACCCGACGAAGCGCTTCGCCGCATCCGCGGCGTGCGCGAGCAGCTCCGCGCTGTCGACACGGCCGTCGCCCATCGCGGTCTTCTCGGTCATCGAATAGACGCGATGCGTGGACGCGACCAGCGTCGTGCGATCCGGCGTCACCAGCCCGCGCTGGATCGCGCGGCCGGCCTCCATCAACTCGGAAGCCAGCACCACGTCGACGTCGCCGGGCAGCGGCATCAGTGCCAGCACCGGCGCGCCGCCATCGGCCTGCGCCTGTGCGCGCGGGTACAGCTCGACGTAGTAGAGCGTCGTGCCCGTGCGCTGCGCGACGCCGGGCACTGACGTGGTCTGCGCGAGGTAGCCGTTGTGCTCGCCGAGGTCGACGATCCAGTCGGCCAGCACGCCGCCGCCCTCGCCACCCATGGCGACGATCGCGATCTTGATCGGCTGCGCGACGGACATCGCGGACCCTCGCTCAGAAGGCCCAGCGCGCGCGCCCGCGCTCGCGACGCGCCTGCAGCCAGCCGATCACGCCGCGGCGCAGCCGTTCACGCCAGCGGTCGCGCCGGCCGGGATTGTCGACGATGCGCGCCTTGTAGAACGACGGGCACAGCACCGCGGCGTGCGACACCTCGCCGCACAGGCCGCAACCCACGCAGCTCTCGAGCACCGTCGCCACCGGGTCGGTGCGCAGCGGATCCGGATTCGGCCGGATCGACAGCGACGGACAGCCCGACAACCGGATGCACGAGTGGTCGCCGGTGCAGGTGTCGGGATCCACGCCGAAACGTTCGCGCACGACGCGCTCGCCGGCGGCGATCGCCTTGCGCACCAGCGGACGCTCACGCCGCTGGCGGTTCAGCATGCATTCGGACTGCGCCACGAGCACCTTCGGCCCCTTCTTCGGCGTGGTCAGCGCCTCCCTCAGCGCGCTGCGCATGCCCTCGACGTCGTAGGTGCGCCGGACCGTCCTGACCCACTCGACGCCGACGCCGCGCACCGCGTGCTCGATCTCGTGTCCGGTACTGCGGGTGCGGTTCTCGGCCCGCGACGACGGGATGTCCTGGCCGCCGGTCGCCGCGGTGTAGTTGTTCTCGATCACGACGGTGACGTTGTCGCTCTCGTTGAACACGGCATTGGCGATGCCGCTGGTGAGCCCGTTGTGCCAGAACCCGCCGTCGCCCATGATCGCGATCGCGCGCTTGCCGGCGGGCACGTTCAGCGCGCCGGTCGCGGCCGCGCCGAGGCCGTAGCCCATCGTCGTGTTGCCGATGTTGAACGGAGGCAGGATCGAGAACAGGTGGCAGCCGATGTCGGCGCTGACGTGGTGCTCGCCGAGCTCGCGCTCGAGCAGCTTCATCGCGGTGAAGATCGGGCGTTCCGGGCAGCCGGTGCAGAAGCCGGGCGGGCGGCCGTGCACGTTGGCGGCCAGCGGCTGCCGCGGGTGCGCGGACCCACCGGACGCCGTGGCCGGCGCGCCCTGCGGTGCGCGAACGACCGGAGCGGCAGGCGCGACGCCGTGCGCGAGCGGCGCCGTCGCCGGCAGGCGACCGTACGTCGCCAGGAAGGCGCGCACGCCGGCGAGCACCGCGACCGCGGTGTACTCGCCGGCCACCGGCAGCAGGTCCTTGCCGTGCAGCGTTGCCGGCAGCGCGTGGCTGCGCAGGATCGACGCCACGTTGTGCTCGATGAAGTTCGGCTGCCCTTCCTCGACCAGCAGCACCGCCCGCTTGCCGGCGCAGAAGCGAAGCAGCTCGGAATCGATCAGCGGGTACGCGACGTTCATCACGTACAGCGGCACCCGGCTGTTGCCGTAGACGTCTGCCACGCCGAGCCGCTCGAGCACCCGCACGAGCGTGTTGTAGTTGCCGCCCTGCACGATGATGCCGATGTCGTCGGCGCCGTGGGCGAAGAACTCGTTGAGCCCGCGCTCCTCGATGAAGCGCACCGCCGCCGGCCAGCGCTGCGTGACCTTCTCCTGCTCATGGGCGAAGCTCGCCGGCGGCAGCACGATCCGGTCCACGTCGCGCCGCGGCCGCTCCATCGCTTCGCGCAGCGTGTACTCGGGCCGCCGGTTGTCGCTCGCGACGAACTGGCCGTGCACGTGGCACGCGCGGATGCGCAGCTGCAGCATCACCGGCGTGCGACTCGCCTCCGACAGCTCGAAGCCGTGCTTGACCGCCGCGACGATGCTCGGCAGGTTCGGGCGCGGATCGAGCATCCAGATCTGCGACTTCATCGCGAAGGCGTGGCTGCGCTCCTGCATGATCGACGAGCCTTCGCCGTAGTCCTCGCCGACGATGACCAGCGCGCCGCCGGTCACGCCCCCCGACGCCAGGTTCGCCAGCGCATCCGAGGCCACGTTGGTGCCGACCGTCGCCTTGAAGGTCGCCGCGCCGCGCAACGGATAGTTCACCGACGCGGCCAGCGTCGCCGCAGCCGTCGCTTCGCTCGCGCTGTTCTCGAAGCGGATGCCGTGTTCGGCGAGGATGTCCTGCGCGTCGGCGAGCACGTCCATCAGGTGCGAGATCGGCGCGCCCTGGTAGCCGGCGACGTAGGACAC
>DAORSF010000229.1:0-4416 GCA_035443405.1 Burkholderiaceae bacterium
CCGGCCCGTCCGCCGACGGGCGCTCGAAAGGGCTGCCGGTGAGTTCAGCGCTGCGGATCGCTTCGGCCAGGCCAGCATCGGAGCGCCGCGTGTCGACGTAGACGTACCGGCAGTAACGGCGCAGCGTGTCGAGCTCGACCTGGCTGCCGATCCGGAATCCCTGCAGCAGGAACGGCGTGTCGAGCCACGGGCGGTCGAGTTCGGCCACGTACATGCCGCACTGCAGGCTGTCGGCGTGGACCTGGCAGCGCGTGAGCGGGACGACACCGGGGACGTGCGGAGTGACTGGCATGTTCGTGTGAGGCGGCGCCGCCCGCGGGCGCCAGGAACGGTTCGGGGTTCGGACCATGGTAGCCACGGCGGCGCGGCCGCACCAACGTTGTCGGTGCGCGGTTCGGGGCCCCGGCAACAGCAACCGACGAACGGGCGCGCGTCCGCCATCGGCGGGCCCGGCTCGCGGCCCGCGAAGGCGGGCTCAGCGGTCGGCGGCGCCGATCGACTCGAGGATCCGGCTGGTGATCGCGCTCTGGTTGAGCGTGTAGAAGTGCAGGCCGGGCGCGCCTTCCGCGAGCAGCCGCCGGCACATCGCCGACACCACCTCGACGCCGAAATCGCGGATCGCGTCCGCGTCGTCGCCGAAGCTGGCCAGCTTCAGCCTGATCCAGCGCGGAATCTCGGCACCGCAGGCGTCCGAGAAACGCGCCAGTTGCGTGAAGTTGCCGATCGGCATGATGCCCGGCACGATCGGCACGTCGACGCCGAGCCTGCGCGCGTCGTCGCGGAAGCGCAGGTACGCGTCGGCATTGAAGAAATACTGCGTGATCGCCGAGTCGGCGCCGGCCCGCACCTTGGTCGCGAAGGCGGCGAGGTCCTCGTGCGGGCTGCGCGCCTGCGGGTGGGTTTCGGGATAGGCGGCCACTTCGATGTGAAACCAGTCGCCCGCTTCGGCCCGGACGAAGACCACCAGATCGTTCGCGTGACGGAAGTCGCCCGCCTCGCGCATTCCGGACGGCAGGTCGCCTCGCAGTGCGACCAGGCGCCGGATGCCGCGCGAGCGGTACAGCGCCAGCAGTTCGCGCACCGACTCGCGCGTTGCGCCGATGCACGACAGGTGCGGCGCGACGGGATGGCCCTCGGCGGCGATCTCGAGCACCGTCGCCACCGTCTTCTCGCGGGTCGCGCCGCCGGCACCGTAGGTGACGCTGAAGAACGCAGGCGCGAACGCGGCGAGCCGCGCGCGAACCACGCGCAGCTTGTCCACGCCCTCCGGCGTGTTGGGCGGATAGAACTCGAAGCTGATATTGGTCTCGGCCGTCATTTGCGTGCGCACAGGAAGAATTCGCGGTTGCCGTCACCGCCGCGGATCGGGCTGTCGAACCAGTCCTCGACGGTCCAGCCGGCGTCGACCGCGGCGTCGCACACCTCGCGGCGCACGGTCTCGTAGCGGCCGGCATCGCGCACGATGCCGTGCCGGTCCACACCGCCGGGGCCGACCTCGAACTGCGGCTTGACCAGCGCGAGCAGGCGGCCTGCGTCGCGTGCCAGTTCGAACGCGGGGGCCAGCGCATGGGTTAGCGAAATGAAGCTCAGGTCGGCGACGACCAGGTCGAAACCGGCTGCCGGGAACGCTGCGCCGAGCCGGGCCGGCGCGAGTGCGCGCACGTTCAGGCCTTCGAAGGCTCGCACTCGCCCGTCGTCGCGCAGCCGCGCGTGCAGCTGTCCGTGGCCGACGTCGACGCCGACGACCTGCCGGACGCCCGCCTGCAACAGGCAGTCGGTGAAACCACCCGTGCCCTGGCCGAGGTCGAGACAAACGAGCCCCCGCACGTCGAGGCCGGTGTGCTCGAGCGCGCCGGCGAGCTTCAGCCCGCCACGCGACACGTAGCGAAGCGCCGCCCCGGCCGCGACCGCCAGCGGCGTGTCGTCGGCGAGGCCGGTCGACGGCTTGTGCAGGACCTCGTCGCGCTCGCCGATCCGCGCGACGACCGCGCCGGACTCGATCAGCTCGCGCGCACGGGCGCGCGACGCGGCGAGCCCGCGCGCGACGAGGAGCATGTCGGCGCGCATCGTGCGGGCCGCCGCCGCGCGGATTGCGTCAGTACCGATACGAATCGGGCTTGTAGGGCCCCTCGACCGGAACGCCGATGTAGGCGGCCTGCTCGGCGCTCAGCTCGGTGAGCATCGCCCCCAGCTTCTTCAGCTGCAGCCGCGCGACCTTCTCGTCCAGGTGCTTGGGCAGCACGTAGACCTTGCCGCGCTCGTAGAAGTCGCGGTGCGTCCACAACTCGATCTGCGCGATCGTCTGGTTGGCGAACGACGAGCTCATCACGTACGACGGGTGACCGGTGCCGCAACCCAGGTTCACCAGGCGGCCCTCGGCGAGCAGGATGATCCGCTTGCCGTCGGGGAAGATCACGTGGTCGACCTGCGGCTTGATGTTTTCCCACTCGCACTGCTTCAGCGACGCGACGTCGATCTCGTTGTCGAAGTGGCCGATGTTGCAGACGATCGCCTGGTCCTTCATCGCCTTCATGTGGGCGTACGTGATGACGTCCTTGTTGCCGGTCGCGCTGACGAAGATGTCGGCCTTGTCGGCCGCATAGTCCATCGTCACGACGCGATAGCCCTCCATCGCCGCCTGCAGCGCGCAGATGGGGTCGCATTCCGTGATCCACACCTGCGCCGACAGCGCGCGCAAGGCCTGCGCCGAACCCTTGCCGACGTCGCCGTAGCCGGCCACGAGCGCGATCTTGCCGGCCACCATCACGTCCGTGGCGCGCTTGATGCCGTCGACCAGCGACTCGCGGCAGCCGTAGAGGTTGTCGAACTTGCTCTTGGTGACCGAGTCGTTGACGTTGATCGCGCGGAACGCCAGTTCGCCGCGCGCCGACATCTGGTACAGACGCTTGACGCCGGTGGTGGTTTCCTCGGTGACCCCGACGATGGCGTTGAGCTGTCGCTCGTACCATTTGGGGTCCTTCGCCAGTTGGCGGCGGATCGCCGCGAACAGCGACACCTCCTCCTCGCTGGCGGGATGCTCGAGCACCGACGGATCCTTCGCGGCCTTCGTGCCGAGGTGGATCAGCAGCGTCGCGTCGCCGCCGTCGTCGAGGATCAAGTTCGACGGCTGGCCGTCGGGCCACTCGAAGATCCGGTGCGTGTACTCCCAGTAGTCGTCGAGCGATTCGCCCTTGACCGCGAACACGGGCACGCCGGTCGCGGCGATCGCCGCCGCGGAGTGGTCCTGCGTCGAGAAGATGTTGCACGACGCCCAGCGCACCTGCGCGCCCAGCGCGGTCAGCGTCTCGATCAGCACCGCGGTCTGGATCGTCATGTGCAGCGAGCCGCTGATGCGTGCGCCCTTCAGCGGCTTGCTCGCGGCGTACTCGTCGCGGATCGCCATCAGGCCGGGCATCTCGGTCTCGGCGATGCGGATTTCCTTGCGGCCCCATTCGGCCAGGCCGATGTCGGCGACGCGGAAATCGGCGGGGGTGTCGGATTTTGGAACTGCGGACATGGTCACTCCATCAAAGGGTGACCCGCTTACGGTATCGCGGCGCGCCGGAAGTCCGGTGCGCTCGTCGGCCGTGCAGGGGTCACGGTTCAACGAGCGCCGTTGCAACTGGGCACGGACCCGAGCCTGGCGGTTCCTGGCAGTCTGGAACCCGTTGCAGCGCTCCTCGGGATGGCGACGATTATAGCCGACCGCTCAGGTCGGCGTTGCGTAGTAGTCCCTCAGCCGCAAACCGAAAGAGCCGGCGGGAAGGCCCCGCGCGATGCGCACCGGCGAGCGCCGGCCGACCGGGCCGCGGTCGGCCGGCGGCGCGTCGCGGCGCGGGCGCGCCGGCCCCTTGTCGGGGCCGGTCATCACGACCAGCTTCGGCTGCAGGCGGCTGCCGGGCTGTCGCTCGACCACGGCGGCAACTTCGCCGGATTGCAGCTCGACCAGCGATCCGACCGGAAACGCGCCATTCACGAGGATGAACTGTTCGACCAGGCGGCGGCAGAACAGCGGCCCCGACCAGTCGTCGAGCGCCGACAGCGCGCTCTCCGCCGACAGCGGGTTGGCGTAGGCGCGCGCGGCGGTCAAGGCGCAGAACGTGTCGACGATCGCGGCCATGCGGCCGTAGAGCCCGATCGCGTCGCCCCGCAGCGCGTGCGGGTAGCCGGTCCCGTCGAGGCGCTCGTGGTGCTCGGCGATGCCGCGGAGCACCGGCTCGGGCACCGAGCCCGAGCGCGACAGGATGTCGAGCCCGATGGTCACGTGCTGCTGCACGAGGGCGTAGTCGCTCGGCTTCAGCACGCCGGGATGGTCGAGCAGTTCGCGCGGCAGCAGCGCCTTTCCGACGTCGGCGAGCAGGCCGATCAGGACCAGTTCGCGCAGCGAGTCGTGCGCCATGCCCAGCGCGCGGCCGA
>DAORSF010000230.1:0-4408 GCA_035443405.1 Burkholderiaceae bacterium
ACAGCATCGCGGTGTAGCCGGCGGTGCCGATCGCCATCGCGCGGCGCGCGTCGAGCCCCTTGGGCATCGCGATCAGCCAGTCGCCCTTCAGCCGCGCACGCTGCGCGAGGCAACCCCAGTGCGCTTCGCCGACGCCCCAGCCGTTGAGGACGACCGCGTCGCCCGCCGCGAATCCCGGATGCGTGCTGGACTCGACGACCCCGGCGCCGTCGATGCCGGGCACCATCGGCCATCGGCGAACCACCGGCGAGCGATTGGTCAGCGCGAGCGCATCCTTGTAATTGACCGTCGAGTAGTCGATCCGCACGGTCACGTCGGCGTCGGGCGTGGCCGCCACGAGCTCGTCGTCGCTCAGCTGGCGCCGGCGTGCCGAGAAACCGCTCTCCGGCTTTTCAAGGTACAGCGCATCGAACATCGGAGGATCCCTTCGTGGCGGAAGTCGCAGGCAGCCTGGTATTGTGCCGCGGATCCGCGTGCCGGAGCGCGGGGACGACCATTCATCGGGCGGGGTCTTCAGCCGCCGCGGCGATCGGTCCAGACTCGGGATAGTCCAGGGCCAACGGAGCCAGGCACCATGACGTCTCGCATCACCGACCCGGCCCGTGTCGGCACGGTTGCCGCTTGCCTGTTCGCGTTCGCCGCGCTCGCGTCGTGCGGCGGCGATTCGACCGCTCCGGTCGTGGGCGTTCCGGCGCCACTGAATTGCGCGTCGACCGCCGGCGGGGGCGGCGGCGGGTACGCGGTCGGCAGTTGCGGCACGACGGCCACGAACGTGTTCCAGCCGGTGCAGGAAACGGTGGTCGTGAGCGGCGTCGACAGCTACATCCTCGCACTCGACTTCCCGCCCGATCTGCCGCAGTCGCTCGACGAGCCGGGCGTGGCGTTCCTCGCCACCGACAAGGCGCTCGACGACTCGCGCAAGCTCCTCGGTGCCTTGCGCGGACAGGCCTACGCGAGCCCGAACGTTTCCGCCACGCAGCCGCCGTACGTGGCGCTGACCGATTTCCACCGCAGCTGGAGCTTCCTGGCGCCGGTCAGCGATCCGCCCGCCCAGGAGTTGACGCGCGCCAGCTACGGGACCTGGGCGAAGTTCGCCGTGCCGGGCAATCCGGCCGAGGGCTACGTGGGCGTCTGGTACGGCAAGCGCAGCGACCCCGTCGTGCCCGAGTGGCCGACCGGTGCCGACCGCACGTACGCGGGGTACGTGGTCGGCGTGATCGGGCCCGACGGCTCGGCCGGCGCGGGACTCGACCGGCTGTACGGGTTCAGCGCGACGCTGGCCGTGTCGGTCGATGGCGCCGGTTCGATCTCGGCCGGCCAGATGGGGGCACTGACCATCTCGTTCGTGCCTCCGGGCCAGGGCGTGCCGACCGTCGAGTCGCTGCCGATCGACGCGATCCGGTTCGTGCAGACCGGCGGCGCTCCGCCCGGCGCGCTGTTCGGCTCGCTGCAGGGCGCGGCCGGCGCCGGCGTGGACCTTCGCACCGGGGAGTTCGAGGCACGCTACTTCGGCGCGCTGGCCGACCCGGGCCTGGAGATCGCGGGCCGCGTCCGGTTCACCACCGCCAACGGCCTGGTTGCGGTCGCCGCGTTCGGTGCGAAGCGGCAGTAGCGCGCCGACCCTCCTGGCCGGCGTACTGGCCTCGCGGCGCACGCGAAACCGGCGTGCTCACTTCGGACGCTTGTCGATCACCCGTTTCGCCTTGCCGACCGAGCGTTCGATCGCGCCCGGCGGCTCGACGCGCACCGACACCGTTACGCCGATGTAGGTCTTGATCGCGTGTTCGAGCGCGGCGGCCGCTCCGACCGCGTCCGCGCCGTCGTGGTGCACGCCGGCCTTCAGTTCGACGCGCACGGTCAGGTCGTCCATCGGACCATGGCGGTTCAGCTCGCAGACGTAGTGCGGCGCGAGGTTCGGCCGCTGCAGGATCAGCTCCTCGATCTGCGACGGAAAGACGTTGACCCCGCGGACGATCATCATGTCGTCGGAGCGGCCTGTGATCTTCTGCATGCGCCGCATCGTGCGCGCCGTGCCCGGCAGCAGCCGCGTGAGGTCGCGGGTGCGGAAGCGCACGATCGGCAGCGCTTCCTTGGTCAGCGACGTGAACACCAGCTCGCCGAACTCGCCGTCGGGCAGCACCGCGCCGGTCTCGGGGTCGACGATCTCCGGGTAGAAGTGGTCCTCCCAGATGGTCGGGCCGTCCTTCGTCTCGAGGCATTCGCAGGCCACGCCGGGCCCGATCACTTCGGACAGCCCGTACATGTCGATCGCGTCGATGTTCAGCCGCTTCTCGATCTCGGCGCGCATCTCGTTGGTCCACGGCTCGGCGCCGAAGATGCCAATGCGCAGGCTGGTGCCGCGAGGATCGAGCCCCTGCCGCTCGATCTCGTCGGCGATCGCCAGCATGTAGCTCGGCGTGACCAGGATGATCGCCGGCTGGAAGTCGGTGATCAGCTGCACCTGTCGCTCGGTCTGGCCGCCGCCGAAGGGCACGACCGTGAGGCCGAGTCGCTCGGCGCCATAGTGCGCGCCGAGACCGCCGGTGAACAGCCCGTAGCCGTAGCTGACGTGCGCGATGTCGCCGGGACGCGCACCGGCGGCGCGGATCGAACGCGCGACCAGGCCCGACCAGGTCTCGATGTCGCGTGCCGTGTAGCCGACGACGGTCGGCTTGCCGGTGGTGCCGCTCGACGCGTGGATCCGCACCACCTTCTCGCGCGGCACGGCGAACATCCCGAAAGGATAGGTCTCGCGCAGGTCGGACTTGGTCGTGAACGGGAAGCGCCCGAGGTCCTCGAGCGACTTCAGGTCCGAGGGCCGGACGCCGACGGCGTCGAACCTGGCGCGATAGTGCGCGACGTTGTCGTAGGCGTGCTGCAGCGACCACCGCAGCCGCTCGAGCTGCAGCGCGCGCAACTCGTCGACGCCGGACCGCTCGATCGCCTCGAGCGGAAAGCCGCCGGCCGACATCGGCCCCGCCGCGCTGCCGTTGTGTGCGCGTGTCATGTCGTCTCCTCGAATGTCCGGGCAGCGATCGCCGCGCGGCTTCGCGCCGATGTTAACGCCTGCGCGCCATGGCGACGTCGGCGCAGGCTGGCGTGGCAGAATCGGTCACCTCGCTCGCACGGGCACCACAGGGAGTTCCTCGCCATGTCCTACGAAAACATCCTGGTCGAGAGCCGCGGCCGGGTCGGCCTGATCACGCTGAATCGCCCGAAGCAGCTCAACGCGCTGAACGACCGCCTGATGGACGAGCTCGGCGCGGCGCTGCGCGCCTTCGACGCCGACGACAGCGTCGGGGCCATCGTGATCACCGGCAACGACAAGGCCTTCGCAGCCGGCGCGGACATCGCAGCGATGGCCGGCTGGAGCTACATGGACGTGTTCCGCAGCGAGTACATCACGCGCAACTGGGAGACGATTCGCCGCGTGCGCAAGCCCGTGATCGCGGCGGTCGGCGGCTACGCGCTCGGCGGCGGCTGCGAGCTGGCGATGATGTGCGACATCGTGATCGCTGCCGAGTCCGCGAAGTTCGGCCAGCCCGAGGTCCGGCTCGGCGTGATGCCCGGAGCCGGCGGAACGCAGCGGCTGCCGCGTGCGATATCGAAGGCCAAGGCGATGGACCTGTGCCTGACCGCACGGACGATGGATGCCGACGAGGCCGAGCGCGCGGGCCTGGTGTCGCGCGTCGTGCCGGCCGAGCGCCTGCTCGACGAGGCGCTCGACGCTGCGGCGACGATTGCCGGGTTCTCGCTGCCGTCGGTGATGATGGCCAAGGAGGCGATCAATCGCGCGTACGAGACGCCGCTGGCGGAGGGGCTGCTCTTCGAGCGCCGGCTGTTCCACTCGCTGTTCGCGACCGAGGACCAGAAGGAAGGCATGGCGGCGTTCGTCGAGAAGCGCAAGCCGGGCTTCAGGCACCGCTGAGCCGGACCGGATCCGCCCCGTCACGCGCCGGCTGCCCGTCGCACGCCGGACGGGCATCGATTTGCGGGCCGGACGAAGTGCTGCTATAGTCGCGGGCTCTGCAGTGCGTCTTGGCACCGCAGGGGGCAGGGGCCGGGCCGCAGAGGCGGCGACGGCCGGAAAGGCGAGCAAGTTGACAGCGTTTCAGCAAGTCTTCATACTCTCCCTTCTATGCTGATCGCGAACAGCTGCAAATGCAGCGCGATCGACGATCTTTAAAAACCAACAGCCGATAAGTGTGGGCGTTCGGGCGAACGCGCCAAGCCGAGGGTTCTCACGGACCCGACGCGGGTTCCAATCCGGACTCTTTCCGGTGCGGATCTCGGAAAATCGTTGAACGCTCACACGGTAAACAGATATCCATTGGGTCAAACCAATGAATGTCGATTCCGTTGAGCAGGCCTGGAAACAGGCCAACCAAAAGATCGAACTAAAGAGTTT
>DAORSF010000231.1:0-4393 GCA_035443405.1 Burkholderiaceae bacterium
TCGGTGCTCAACCACGTGCTGCTGCACCAGACGATCGTCGGGCTCGAGGCGATGGAGCAGATGAAGATGGCCGACGCGTGGCCCGACGTGATCGTCGGCTGCACCGGCGGAGGCTCGAACTTCGCCGGCATCACGTTCCCGTTCATCGGCGACGGCCTGCGTGGCGGCGCGAAGCCCCGCATCGTGGCGGTCGAGCCGGCGGCGTGCCCGTCGCTCACTCGCGGCAAGTTCGCCTACGACTTCGGCGACACCGCGCACATGACCCCGCTGACGAAGATGCACACGCTGGGTTCGACCTTCACGCCGCCGGGCTTCCACGCGGGCGGGTTGCGTTACCACGGCATGGCGCCGCTGGTCTCGCACCTGAGGGATCTGGACCTGATCGAGGCGACTGCCTATCACCAGGTCGAGTGCTTTGCGGCCGGCATCCAGTTCGCCCGCAGCGAAGGCATCCTGCCGGCGCCTGAAGCCAACCACGCGGTCAAGGGCGCGATCGAGGAGGCGTTGCGCTGCAAGCGCGAAGGTCGCTCGGAGACGATCCTGTTCAACCTGTGCGGGCACGGCCACTTCGACATGGCCGCGTACATGGCCTACAGCGCCGGCACGCTGAGCGACCAGTCCTACAGCGAGGCGGAACTCGCCATGGCGCTGGCCGGCTTGCCGAGCGTGCCCGAGCCGGCCTGAGCCGACCCGAGCCGACCCGAGCCGGGCGGAGGTCGCGCGCGGCGCGGCGACCCGCCCGGTCGGCGAAACGTGCCGAATGCGCGTCGACGCGACGATTGCCGACGAGCACGCCTGGTGCGCCGACGCGCTGGCGGCCGGGGTGACCCGGCCGCGGTGGCGCGTCTGGGCGTATCGCGACGCAGAGATCGTGCTGGGGTGCTCGCAACGCGGTCTGCGCGAAGCGGTCGCCCGGCGAGCACCGGTCGGCGTGGCGGTGTCCGTGCGAGCGTCCGGGGGCGGCGCGGTGCTGGCCGGTCCCTGGCTGCTCGGCGTCAGCGTCGTGCTGCCGCCGGGCCACCGCCTGCTCGGCGAAGGTCTGGTCGACAGCTATCGCTGGCTCGGCAAACTGCACGTCCGCGTACTGCGCGAGGCCGGGATCGACGCGCATGCGCTCGATCCCCGGCAAGCGCGGGCGCGTGTCGCAAACGACGGCGCCGCAGTCCGTTGGGCCTGCTTCGGCGGGCTCTCGCCGTGGGAGGTGATGGACGCCGACGGCAGGAAGCTGACAGGCCTGGCGCAGCAGCGTCGCCGCACCGGCGTTGCGTTCTCCGCAGGCACCCTCGTGGCGCGCTCGGACTGGACGCTGCTTTGTGATGCGCTCGGCGAGCCCGGCGACGCGGCGCGCCTGGCCGCACGCACGGTTGCCTGCGCCGACGTTCGCGGCGCCGCCCGTGTCAGCGCGCAGGCATGGGCCGAGCGCATCGACGCGGCGCTCGGCGAGGACCTGGGCTGAGCGAAGCTAGAGCGCTCGCCCGAACGCCGAATCGAGTTGCCGCACCGTGCGGTCGACGTTCTGCAGCTTGTCCAGTCCGAACAAACCGATGCGAAAGGTCCGGAAGTCCGCCGGTTCATCGCACTGCAGCGGTACGCCCGCGGCGATCTGCAGCCCCAGCCCGGCGAACTTCGCGCCGTTGTGGACGTCGGGATCGTCGGTGTAGCCGACGACCACGCCCGGCGCATCGAAGCCTTGCGCCGCGACGCTGGACACGCCCCGCGCGGCGAGCAGCGCGCGGACCCTGTCGCCCAGTTCCTGCTGCTCGGCGCGCGCCCGCTCCAGCCCGTAACGTTGCGTCTCCTGCATCGCGTCGCGCACGCGGGTGAGCGCGTCGGTCGGCAGCGTGGCGTGGTAGGCGTGCCCGCCAGACTCGTAGGTTTCCATGATCTGAAGCCACTTGCGGAGGTCGCACGCGAAACTGCTGCTCGTGGTCTGCTCGATGCGTTGGCGGGCGCGTTCGCCGAGCATCACCAGCGCGCAGCAAGCCGGCCCGCTCCAGCCCTTCTGCGGCGCGCTGATCAGCACGTCGACGCCGATCGCCGCCATGTCGACCCAGATTGCGCCGGACGCGATGCAGTCGAGCACGAACAGGCCGCCGACAGAGTGCACCGCCGCCGCGACCGCACGCAGGTATCCCTCGGGAAGGATCACCCCCGAGGCGGTCTCGACGTGCGGTGCGAACACAAGGTCGGGCTTCCCGCGCTCGATGGCCGCGACCACCTCGTCGATCGGCGGCGGCGCGAACGGCGCCTGCCGGCCGGCCGCGACCGGACGCGCTTTCAGCACGGTCGACTCGGACGGAATGCAGCCCATGTCGAAGATCTGGCTCCAGCGGAAGCTGAACCAGCCGTTGCGGATGACGACGCACTTGCGGCCGCTGGCGAACTGGCGCGCGACCGCTTCCATGCCGAAGGTGCCGCTGCCCGGCACCACGATCGCGGAACGCGCCCGGTAGGTTTCCTTCAGCACCGCCGAGATGTCGTGCATGACGCCCTGGAACCTGCGCGACATGTGGTTCAGCGTGCGATCGGTATAGACGACCGAGTACTCGAGCAGGCCGTCGGGGTCGACGTCGGGGCGAAGGCCGGGCATGGTGCTTACCGTGGCAACGTTCGATGGTCGCGCCGGAGGCCGGCGCTTCAGTCGAGGTCCGCGACCAGCGCTGCGCGCACCGCTGTGGGCAGCGGGCTCGCCTCGGCGCGGTAGTTCTCGTGGTCGACGCCCACCGACAATGCGGCACCGCGCTTGAGCGCAGCGGCCATGTCGTCGGTCAGCTCGAACCGTACGAAGTGTACCGCCGAAGTCTTTTCGTCGTTCTCGCGCTCGAGGTCCTCGTCGGCGATCGCATGGACCTTCGGCGAACCCTCGACCTGCACCCAGACGCGGTCCTCGATGCCCCTGAGCCTGGCGAGTTCGCGGCGACGCAGGTCGACGTCCTCGTACTCGATCAGCATCGTCGCCTTGAAATTGCGTCCATCCGGGATCAGCGGGTTGTAGGCCTCGAGTTCGTGCTCGATGCCTTCCTCCTCGAAGATCTTCTCGATGCGCAGCATCTCCTGGATCTGGTAGCGCACCGTCAGCTCGTCCTCGAACAGCAGCGTCACGTGAGCGCCCAGCGCGACCTTGCGATGCTTCTTGTGCTCGAGCACCCTGGCACGGAACGCGGGCCGCGCTTTCGCGTAGGCCTCGAGCGTCATCAGCGATTCACGACTCACTTTTGCCATCTTCGTCGCTTCCATTCCATTGCATCCATGTTTCGATTCGTGGGCGACTGACTTACCCGAGCCCGTAGGCCATCCGCAGCAAGGTCAGCGGATGCGCCAGCTTGCCGTCCACCGAACGCCCGGACTCTGCCATCCCCTGCTCGATGTGGTGGCCGGCGAGCTGGCAGTCCGAGGCGATCCAGTCCGGTTCGCCGCCCGGATGCTCGGCCATCTGGCGGAACACCGGCTTGCCGATCTTCATCGCGATCTCGTGGAATTCCTTCTTCACGCCCCAGGTACCCGCATGGCCCGAGCAGCGCTCGATCGTATTCACGTTCGTCCCCGGGATCATCTGCAGCAATTCACGCGTCTTCTGGCCGACGTTCTGAACGCGCAGGTGACAGGCGATGTGATACGAGACCTTGCCGAGCTGCGTGCCGAAGTCGGTCTTGAGCAGCCCGTCCTTCGCGCGCAGCACGAAGTACTCGAACGGGTCGAACATCGCATCCTGCACCGCCTTCACGTCCGGGTCGTCCGGATACATCATCGGCAGCTCCTGCTTGAACATCAGCGCGCACGAAGGGATCGGCGCGAGGATCGCGTAGCCGGCTCGCGCCAGCTTCGCCAGTGCCGGGATGTTCTTCTCCTTCAGCGCGGCGACCGACTCGAGGTCGCCCAGTTCGAGCTTGGGCATCCCGCAACAGGCCTCCTTCTCGGCGAGCACGTACGGGATCTCGTTGTGGTCGAGCACCCTGGCCAGGTCGTGACCAATGCCCGGTTCGTTGTAGTTCACGTAGCAGGTCGCGTAGATCGCGACCTTGCCCGGCGTGCGTTCGCCGTCGCGCACCGCGTAGGACTTCGACGGAGCGACGTACGAGCGGAACCTGTCGCTGGTGAACGCCGGCAGCCACGCATTGCGGTGCACGCCGAGGTTCTTCTCCACCAGCTTGCGGACGGTCTTGTTGCGGCTTAGCTTGTTGACCACCTGCACGACCACCGGGATGCCGGCAAGCGTGCCGTTGCGGTCGGTCGACGACAGTTGCACGTCGCGGAAGCGCGTCGGCGTGCCCTGGCGGAACTGGATCGCCTTGCCGCGCAGCATCAGGTGCGGGAAGTCGACGTTCCAGACGTGTGGCGGCACGTACGGGCACTTGGTCATGTAGCAGACGTCGCACAGGTAGCACTGGTCGAC
>DAORSF010000232.1:0-4384 GCA_035443405.1 Burkholderiaceae bacterium
TCGACGTCGACCTCGGCGCTGCCCGACGCGACGTAGCCGAGCTTGGCGGCGGCGGTATACGACAGATCGATGACGCGGTCGTGCAGGAACGGCCCGCGGTCGTTCACCCGCACCACGACGCTGCGGCCGTTGGCGGTGTTCGTCACCCGCACGTAGCTCGGGATCGGCAGCGTCGGATGCGCGGCGGTCATCGCGTACATGTCGTAGCGTTCGCCGCTCGAAGTCGGTTGTCCGTGATAGCGCCTGCCGTACCACGAACCCATGCCGCGCTCGCGAAACGGCTCCAGCCGTGTCATCGGCGTGTACTGCCGTCCGAAGACGGAATACGGCCTCATCGTGCGCGGCAGCAGCGGCTCTGCGCGAGGCACGGCGTCGGGGATCGACGCGAGGTCTGGAGGCGGGCTCGCACCGGGTCCATCGTCGAGGTAGTACCCGCCGCGCGAGCCCGGCGGCGTCGCCGGTGCTGCGGCCGCCGTCGCGTCGCCGGCGGGCGAGCGCACGCTGCGCCCGCCCTGCGGTCCCGCGCAAGCGGCAAGCGCCAGCGCCAGCGCCGCCGGCAACAGCGAGCGGCACGCGCTGCGCATCGTGATCGTCGTCATGACCTTCCTCCTGCAGCGGCGAGCGGCGCGAGCGCACGCTCGAGCCGCTCGCGATAGTCGACGAGGTAGTTCAGTCCCTCGACCGCGCGGCTGCCGTACCAGGACGTCATCTCGCCGTCGATGGTCACGCATGCCGGCGCGCGCGGGCCGGCCCGGTCAGTGGCATCGGGCCGAAGTCGCGCCAGCTCTTCGTGCAGCGCCGCGCAGTGCGCGTCGCCGAAACGGTACGGTTCGGACGACAGCAACACCGCGCGCGCACCGCTGCCCGCGATCTGCCGCAGCGTCAGCTCGGGATAGCGCGGTTCGGCGTCCTCGATCACCGAGCGCAGTCCGACCTGCGCCAGCATGCTGGCGATGAAGGTGTCGCGCCCGATGCTCATCCACGGGTCCTTCCAGATCAGGTACAGCACCGGCAGCGGGGCGAAGCGGCGCTCGCGCGCCCGCTCGAGCGCCGCGGCGAACGACCGGGACAACCGCGCCGCCGCTTCGCGGACGCCGGGGACAGCCGCGAACACGTCACCGAAGTGCGCGAACAACGCGAGGTTGTCCTCGACCGTGAGCGGATGCGTCACGATCAGATTCGGCACCTGCGCCGCCAGCAGGTCGACCGTCGACTTGTCGTTCTCGTCGACGTTGACGACCAGGTGTGTCGGCGCGAGCCTGCGAACCCGCTCGACGTCGACGTCCTTGGTGCCGCCGACCTTCGGCACCGCACGCAGGCTGTCGCGCGGATGGATGCAGAACCCGGTACGGCCGACCAGCTGGTCGCGAAGCCCCAGCGCGCACAGCAGCTCGGTCAGGCTGGGCACCAGCGAGACGATTCGCACGCTCACCGCGGCGCTCCGTCCGAGTCGCCGGATCCCTCGGCCGCGAGCCGGCGCTTGCGCGGCGCACGCGCGAACAGTGCGTCGAAGAGCCGGTTCGGCAATGCGCGCAGCGCCAGCGCCACCACGCGCATCGGCCACGGAATGACGACGAACGATCGACCGCGCGCGATCGCGTCGACCGCGCGGCGTGCGAACACGTCGGCGTCGGTGAGGAAGGGCATCGGATACCGGTTGCGCTCGGTCATCGGCGTGCGGATGTAGCCCGGGACGATCGTGACGACCCCTACGCCGGTGCCGCGCAACTCGACGCGCAGGCTCTCGAGATATGCGATCGCGGCGGCCTTCGACGCGCTGTACGCTCCCGCCCCGGGCAGCCCGCGAATGCCCGCGACGCTGGCGATGCCGACCAGCGTGCCCTGCCCGCGCGCCCGCATCGCGGGAACGAAGGGCGAGAAGGTGTCGAACAGGCCGGTCACGTTCACGTCGACGATCCGCTTGAAGACCTCGGCATCCGCCGCCTCGCCGGTGAGCGTGCCCGCGCTGATTCCCGCGTTGGCAACGACCACGTCGGGTGGCCCGCCGGTCGCCGCCACGAAGTCGGACGCGGCGCGCGCCAGCGCTTCGCGATCGGTCACGTCGACTGGGAAGCGGTGCACGACGGCACCCGACAGCAGCGCGGCGACACGTTCGAGTTCGTCCGCGCGCCTTGCGACCAGGCCGATCTGCAGCCCGGCGGACCTGCGGTGGTACTCGCGAGCCAGCGCCTCGCCGATCCCGCTCGAGGCACCGGTCACGAAGACCCTCATGAGCGCTCCGGCACCCTGGAGGGCGGTCGCGCTACTTGCGAGCCTGCCGCTCCTGCGCGATCAGCGCATCCATGACGCGCAGCGCAGCCTGGTTCGAGCCGGCCATGCTGGGCGACGTGTAGTACTTGCCGTTGACCGCCATCGCGGGAACGCCGTCGACCCCGTAGGCTTCGGACACCTGCGTCGCGCGGCGCATCTTCGTGCGCACCGCGAACGACTCGAAGGTGTCGGTGAACTGCTTGCGATCGACGCCGTGCCGCGACAGCATCGCGGTCATCCTGTCGACCGTGTCGAGCCGGTCGCGATCGACGTGGATCGCATGGAACACCTTGTCGCCGAGCGCGTCGGCCTTGCCCATCGCTTCGAGGGTGTAGAACAGCTGCTGGTGGCGACGGTCGCCGAACGGAACGTGCACGCGGCGGAACGCGACGTCGGCCGGCAGCTTCGCGACCCATTCCTTGATCACCGGCTCCAGCGCGTTGCAGTGCGGGCAGCCGTACCAGAAGAACTCGATCACTTCGATCTTGCCGGCCGGCGCCTCGGTCGCCTGCTGGGGCTTCACGAGCCGGAAGTCGCGACCGTCGCGCGGCGTGGCCTGTGCAGCCGCCGGCGGGGCGAACACCCCTGCCAGTGCCGCGGCCCCGGCCGCCGCGATCCATCGTCTGCGCGCTTGCATCATCGTTTCTCCTGCGGGACCTTCGGTTTCAGCGCTGGCGAACGACCGAAGCCTCGATGCCGTTCTCGGCCAGGCGCGCACGCGCGCGATTCATCGCGTCGAGCTGCGCGTACGGCCCTATCCGAACGCGGTACATCGCCTGGCCGTTGACGTCGGCCGACAGGATCCGGGCCTCGAAGCCGATCAGCGCGAGCTTGACCTTCATCGCCTCGGCGTCGGACGACGAGCGGAAAGCGCCGGCCTGCAACAGGTAGCTCGCGCGATCGTCCGGCCGGGCATCGGCCGGCGGCTGCGACGGGGCGACGGACGGCGGGGCGGTCGGCGGGGCCACCGCGACCGCCGGGGCACCGCCGCCCGGCGCGGGTGCAGCCGGCTCCTGGGCGGGTCGCGCCTTCGAATACAACGGCGCGTTGGGATCGGGAGCCTCGGCCTGCGACTTCGGTTCGATCACGCGCTCCGGCGCGCGGTTCGCCTTGTTGACGAACGGCACCGGCGCGCGCGTGACGAAGATCGCCACCACCACGGCGATCGAAAGGCCGGCGATCAGCCCGATCATGAACCCGAGCAGCGTGCTGCCGCGAACGCGCCTGGGCGCCGCCGTGACCACGGTGTGGACCATCACATCCTCTCGGGGGCGGACACGCCGATCAATGCCAACCCGTTGCGTAGCACCTGGCGCGTCGCGAGCAGCAGCACCAGGCGGGCGGTTCGCGCGGTCTCGTCGTCGACGAGCACGCGCTCCGCATTATAGTAAGAGTGAAGTTCCGAAGCTAAGTCCTTGAGGTAAAAAGCAACGGCATGCGGCGCGAGTTCGTCGACGGCGGCCTCGACGGTCTCGGGGAAATCCGCCAGCCGCGCCGCCAACGCGAACTCGCGCGCGCCTCCCAGCGGGGCCAGGTCGACCTGGCCGGTCGCCGCCGACGCCGCGAGCGCATCGACGTCGCCGCCCCATTGCGCGAGCACCGAGCAGATTCGGGCGTATGCGTACTGGATGTAGTAGACCGGGTTCTCGTCGGTGCGCGCCAGCGCGAGGTCGACGTCGAACACGAACTCGCTGTCGGCCTTGCGCGAGATCAGGAAGAAGCGCACCGCGTCGCGTCCGCGCTGCTCGTCGACGCGCACTTCGTCGCCGTCGCGCACTTCGCCGGTCCAGCTGATCAGGTCGCGCAGCGTCACGTACGAGCCGGCGCGCTTGGAGATCTTCACCTCTTCGCCACCGCGCATCACGGTCACCATCTTGTGCAGCACGTAGTCGGGATAGCCGGCCGGCACGCCGGCACCGATCGCCTGCAGCCCGGCGCGCACGCGCGCGATCGTGCCGTGGTGATCCGAGCCCTGCACGTTGATCGCGCGCTGGAAACCGCGTTGCCACTTCGTGACGTGGTAGGCGACGTCGGGCACGAAGTACGTGTAGCCGCCGTCGGACTTGCGCATCACGCGGTCCTTGTCGTCGCCGTAGTCGGTGGTGCGCAGCCA
>DAORSF010000233.1:0-4384 GCA_035443405.1 Burkholderiaceae bacterium
GCGTCGATCGGGCTGGGCCAGTTCGCGCACGTGATGCGCCGTGGCGTCGACATGACCTACATCGTCGAGAACAACGGCGTCTACGGGCTGACCAAGGGACAGTTCTCGGCCACCGCAGACCAGGGCTCGAAATCCAAGCGCGGCGCGGTCAACAACGACTCGGCGATCGACCTGGTCTCGCTCGCGCTGCAGCTCGGCGCCACCTACGTCGCGCGCGGCTTCTCCGGCGACAAGGCCCAACTCGTGCCGCTGGTCAAGGGCGCGCTGGCGCACCACGGCGCGGCGTTCATCGACGTGATCAGCCCGTGCGTCGCCTTCAACAACCACGCCGGCAGCACGCGCAGCTACGACTACGTTCGCGAGCACAACGAGGCGGTGAACCGCGTCGACTTCATGCCGGCGCGCAGCGAGATCACCGCCGACTATCCGCCTGGCGAAGTCACCGAGATCGTCCAGCACGACGGCGTCACGCTGCGGCTGCGCAAGCTGGCGCCCGATTTCGACCCGACCGACCGGATCGCGGCAATGAGCCACGTGATGGCGCACCAGGCCAGGGGCGAGGTCGTCACCGGCCTGCTGTTCGTCGACGCCGACGCCGGCGACCTGCACGACCGGATCGGCACGCCGAAGACCGCGATGAACCGGCTCGGTGAAGTCGCGTTGTGTCCGGGCTCGGCGATGCTCGAGCGCATCAACGCGGCGCTGCGTTAACTGGCAGCGCGTCCGCCCGGCTGCACGTCCACCGTCCGCGCAGCCCGCGGCGACCCGTCCGCGGGCGGCTCGTCCCTTCCCGACTGAATCGCTGGGGTGTTGTGCGCGACCCACGTTTCGGGCCGCCCCGAGCGCGCGCCGTTTCGCTTTCGACGGCGTCTCGCCTGTCGGAACGCGGACGTGCGGTGGTTTCGCGGGGACGAACGGGCGCTGCAACGACGCGCCGGCCATCCACCGACGAACGTCGCAATCCGCAAGCCCGCCGGAATGGGCGACCACCGCGCCCTCACACATGCTTCGCATCGTTCCGATCGTGCATTTCCGCACACCGGAACCGGACAGCGCGTAGTAGTGCCACCAGCGCGCGATCCGGTCCCTGGACGTGGCATTCGACCGGCCGAGAGGCCGGCTCACCGGAGAACTCGAATGAAGAGATTGCTCGCAATCCCGAAGTCCCGCGCGACGGCGGCCGCCGCAACGCTGGCCCTGGTCGCCGTCGCAACGGTGTCGTCGCTGCCTGCGCGCGCCGCAACGTCGGCCGCGACCGTCAACGTGTCGGCTGCGGTCAATTCGCAGTGCAACGTCCAGTCCAGCACGCTGACCATGGGCTTCGGCACGGTCGACGTGCTCGCCACGGGTTCGGCGACGTCGAACCCCGCGCTGCAAGTCCAGTGCAACAAGGGCGCGAGCGTCAGCGTCACCGCCAACAACGGCAGCAACGCGTCCGGCGCGCAGAAGCGGATGAAGCACGCTTCGAGCGCAGACGTCCTCGCGTACAGCATTCTCGAGCCCACCGGCGCGACCTTCAGCGCCTGCCCCGCGACGATCGCGGCCGGGACCGAGCTCGGCGCCAGCCAGCTGGACGTCTCGAGCCTGTGGACCGCGAGCGGTGGCCCCCGCAACATCACGCTGTGCGGCCGGCTGGAAACGCCGCAGGCCGACGCCTCGCCCGGCAATTACAGCGACACTGTCGTCGTGACCGTCACCTACTGAAGCAAATTCCGGAGTCCCGAAGATGAACTACCTTCGCGCGCTGGCCGCCCTCCTGATGTTCAGCCTGGCGCAGGCCGGGTGGGCGGCCAGCGGCTTCGGCATCTCGCCGCTGCGCCTGGACCTGTCGGCGGCGCGGCCGATGGCTTCGTACGTCCTGACGAATTCCGGCGACAGCCCGGTCGTGATCCAGGCCCAGCCGCGCGCGTGGCGCCAGCAGCAGGGCCGCGACGTCGTCGAGGACACGCGCGCCTTCCTGGTCAATCCGGCGATCGTTCGCCTCGCGCCCGGCGAATCGCAAGTGGTGAGGGTCGCATTGCGCGCGGCGCCCGACCGCGAGCGCGAAACCGGCTACCGGATGCACTTCACCGAAGTGCCGCAACCCGGCGAGGCCAAGGGCCCGGGGGCAACGCTCAACGTGCGGCTGGTCAAGCGGATGGACCTGCCGGTGTTCGTCGCACCGATCGCCGGCGACGCGCGGCCCCGCGGGTCGCTCAAGGCCAGTGTCGACGGCACGACGCTGCGCCTGCTCGCGTCGAACGAGGGCACCGCGCACTGGCGGCTCGGCGAACTCGTCGTCTCGGATGCCGGCAGCGGCAGGACGCTCGGCAACCCGCTCGTGGTCAGCGTGCTGCCCGGCGGCATGCGGGCGGTCGAGATCCCGCTGCAGGGTCGTGCAGCCCCCGAAGCCGTCGTCGTGAGGGCCGACGCCGAGGGGGAACCGTTTGAAGCCCGGCTCCAGGTCGAAACCGTCCGCTAGTCGCCGCGGCGCTCCGGCGGCGACGGGGTGGGTCGCACCGCTGGCGCTGGTTCTGGCTGTCGCGCTGGCGCTCGCAGCCCCGCCCGCCGCGGCCACGCAGCCCGCTGCAGCCGCGCAGCCCGAGCTGGGCAGCTATGCGGTGACCGTCAACACGCGCGCCGTCGACGGCGCGGTGATTGCGGTCCGCGACGCGTCGGAGCGCCTCTATGTCGACGAGGCGGCACTTCGCGCGTGGCGGGTGCGCTACGCCGACACCGATCGCCTCTCGGTCGACGGCACGTCGCTGGTCCCGGTCGATTCGATCCCCGGCACCCGCTACGAGTTCGACGAACGGCGCCAGGCGATCGCGCTCACGATCGCGCCCGAGAGCCTGCAGGGCTCGCTGTTCGGGATCCGCACGAGCGACGGCGCGCCGGCGGCCACGCCGCCGCCGTGGGGCGGCTTCCTGAACTACTCGCTGTTCGGCTACGCCTCGAGCGACGACTCGTACGCGTCGGGCCTCTTCGAGGCAGGCGTGTTCGGTCCGCAGGGCACCGGCATCGCGAGCTTCGCGCTGAATGCCCCGACTGCCGGCGGCGACAGCCGCGACGCGGTCCGGCTCGACACGGCGTGGCGACGCGACGAACCCGGCTCGTTGCGCACGGCGGTGATCGGCGACACGATCAGCCGGCCCGGCTTCTACGGGCGGCCGGTGAGGATCGGCGGGCTGCAGTACGGCACCAACTTCGGCCTGCAGCCCGGGTTCGTCACGACGCCGATGCTCGCGCTGAAGGGAACGGCCACGCTGCCGTCGACGGTCGACGTGTTCGTCAACAACCAGCGCGTCGGTTCGCAGGCAGTCGAGCCCGGGCCGTTCGAGATCACCAATGTCCCGGCGGTCAGCGGAAGCGGCTCGATCCAGCTGGTCGTCCGCGACACGTTCGGCCAGCAGCAGGTCATCACGCAGTCGTTCTACGGCAGCCCCGTGCTGCTCGGCGCCGGCCTGGACGACTTCGCGTTCAGCGTCGGCGCACAGCGCCGCAACTACGGCATCGAGAGCTTCGACTACGACGGCATCCAGGCGTCGGCGCTTTGGCGCCGCGGGCTGAGCGACGCGGTCACGGTCGAAGGCCGCGCCGAAGCCGACAAGGCGGTGCGTTCGGCAGGACTGGCTGCAGACTTCCGCGTCGGCCGGCTCGGGATCGCGTCGGCCGGCCTGGCGGCGAGCCAGGGCGACGCCGGATCGGGCGTACTCGGCGTGCTCGGCTTCGCCCACCAGGGGCGCAGCTTCAGCGCCGGCGTGCGCGCAGCCATCGCCAGCGATCGCTTCCGGCAGATCGGCGACGACGACGTATTTGCCACGCCGACCCGCAACATCGCCGCGCACGCCGCCGTCAACCTCGGCGGGCGGGGCTCGTTGGGCGCAGCCTGGGTTTCGCAGCGCTTCGACGACCCGGCCCGGCCGGCCGTCGACACCGGCGTGCTCACCTGGTCGACGAGCCTCGGTTCGCTCGGCGCCGTGACGCTGTCGGTGAGCCGGATCAGTTCGCTCGTGCGCAGCACGACCGTCTTCGCCGCGCTCTCGATCCCGCTGGGCAAGGGCGGGACGGTGGCGTCGGCGACCGCCGCGCACGACGTCTCGGGCGGCGCCGGCGCGGACCGACAAACCGTGTCGCTGCAGAAACCGGCGCCGGTGTACGGCGAAGGCTTCGGCTATGCGCTGTACGGCGACAGCGATCGCCGCGCGCAGGCCGGCGCAACGCTCGTCGGTCGGCGGGCAGTGCTGCGCGGCGAGGTGGCCGACGCGAGCGGTGCGAGCGCGGCACGCGTGTCGATCGAGGGAGGCATCGGGCTCGTCGGCGGCCACCCGTTCCTGTCGCGACCGATCGTCGACAGCTTCGCGCTGGTGTCGACCGCGGGCGTCGAAGGCGTGTCGGTGATGCA
>DAORSF010000234.1:0-4360 GCA_035443405.1 Burkholderiaceae bacterium
GGCAAGACCACGCTCACGCTGCAGGTCATCGCCGAGATGCAGAAGCTCGGCGGTACCTGCGCGTTCATCGACGCCGAGCACGCACTCGACGTGCAGTACGCGTCCAAGCTGGGCGTCGATCTCGAAGACCTGCTGATCTCGCAGCCGGACACCGGCGAGCAGGCACTCGAGATCACCGACGCGCTGGTGCGTTCCGGTTCCGTCGACCTGATCGTGATCGACTCGGTGGCGGCGCTGACGCCGAAGGCCGAGATCGAGGGTGAAATGGGCGATTCGCTGCCGGGCCTTCAGGCGCGCCTGATGTCGCAGGCGCTGCGCAAGCTCACCGGAACGATCAACCGCACCAACACGATGGTCATCTTCATCAACCAGATCCGGATGAAGATCGGCGTGATGTTCGGCAACCCCGAGACGACCACGGGCGGCAATGCATTGAAGTTCTACTCGTCGGTGCGGCTCGACATCCGGCGCATCGGTTCGATCAAGAAGGCCGACGAGGTCATCGGCAGCGAGACCCGGGTCAAGGTCGTCAAGAACAAGGTCGCGCCGCCGTTCAAGACCGCGGAGTTCGACATCCTGTACGGCGAGGGCACTTCTCGAGAGGGCGAGATCCTCGATCTCGGATCGGCCTGCGACGTCGTCGAGAAGAGCGGCGCCTGGTACAGCTACAACGGCGATCGCATCGGGCAGGGCAAGGACAACGCGCGCGAGTTCCTGCGCGAGCACACCGCGATGGCGCTCGAGATCGAGAACAAGGTCCGCGCGCACTACGGCGTCGCGGCGCGCGGCGCGGCGCCGGAAGAGGCCGCGGCCTGAAGGCAACCGGCCAGCGCACCCGGCCCGATTCCGTGAACGAGGGCAGGGGAGGCGCCCAGGGCACCGCATCGCTGAAGGCGCGCGCGCTACGCCTGCTGGCACGGCGCGAACACAGCCGAACCGAACTCGCGCGCAAACTGGCGACGCATGCCGAAACCGCCGAGCAGGTCGAGGCCTTGCTCGACGAGCTGGTCGCCGCGCGGCTGCTGTCGAACGAGCGCTTCGCCGACTCGCTGGTCCATCGCCGCGCCGAACGCTACGGCACGGCGACCATCCGGCACGAGTTGCGCATGCACGGTCTCGACGAGACGCTGGTGCGCACCCACGTCGCCGAACTCGAACGCACCGAACTCGAGCGCGCCACGGCGGTCTGGGAGCGGCGTTTCGGCGCCCGGCCGGCGTCACTCGCCGAACGGGCGCGCCAGACGCGATTCCTGCTGGCACGTGGCTTCTCGGCCGAGACCGTGCGCCGAGTGCTTGGCGCCGGCTCGCACGACGAGGCCTGACTGCGTCCCGGTTTCGTGATTCCCGCGTTGCCGCATTGCAGCATCGCGCGGGGTCGGCATGCTAAACTCCAACGCTTCCCGCCCGTGTTCGCCCATGGTCGGACGCTTCGAGCCCATCCCGCAAGCATGCCGTTGCCCCCGCCCGATTGCCCGCGCACGCCGATGCACACGCGATCGGTGCGCATCGATGCCTTTCGCCGCGACGACGGCGCCTGGGACCTCGAAGCAGAGCTGGTCGACGTGAAGCCGCACGACACGCCGCTGCACAGCGGCGTGCGGCCCGCCGGCGAACCGGTGCACCTGATGCGACTGCGCGTGACCATCGACGCCTGCTGCGAAGTGATCGGCGTCGCCGCAGTCTCCGACGCCGTGCCTTATCGCGGTACCTGCGAGGCCATCGTCGACGACTATCGTCGCCTGATCGGCCTGAACCTGCTGCGCGGCTTCCGGGCCGGCGTGCGCGAGCGGCTGGGCGGCATCGCGGGCTGCACGCACATGAGCGAACTCGCGCAGTTCCTGCCGACCGCGGCGGTGCAGGCGATGGCCGGCGAGGAGTGGCGCCGCCGCGAGCAGCTCGAGCGCGAGGGTGGCAAGCCGCACCGGCCATTCACGATCGACCGCTGCCACGCCTGGCGCAGCGACGGTCCGGTGGTCGAGCGCTACTTCCCGATCTGGCACCGGCCCGGGCCCGAGTCCGCGCCCGCCGAGGATTCCCGTGTTTCGACAGAGGAACGACCGTGAAGATCCATGAGTACCAGGGCAAGGAGATCCTGAAGAAGTACGGCGTCGCGGTCCCGCGCGGCATCCCGTGTTTCTCGGTGGAAGAGGCCGTGAAGTCGGCCGAGACGCTCGGCGGGCCGGTCTGGGTCGTCAAGGCGCAGATCCACGCCGGCGGTCGCGGCAAGGGCGGTGGCGTGAAGCTGGCGCGCTCGATCGACGAGGTGCGCTCGCTGTCGAAACAGATCCTGGGCATGCAGTTGAAGACGCACCAGACCGGCCCGGAAGGACAGAAGGTGCGCCGCCTGCTGATCGAGGACGGCGCCGACATCCGCAAGGAACTCTACGTCGGCATGGTCGTGGATCGCGTCACGCAGCGCGTGTGCCTGATGGCCTCCAGCGAAGGCGGCATGGACATCGAGGAAGTCGCGGCGCACACGCCCGAGAAGATCCACAAGGTGTACGTCGACCCGGTGACGGGGCTGACCGACGCCGAGTGCGACGACGTCGCGCGCAAGATCGGCGTGCCCGACGCGAGCCTTTCGCAGGCGCGCACCGTTCTGCAGGGCCTTTATCGCGCGTTCTGGGAGACCGACGCGTCGCTGGCCGAGATCAATCCGCTGATCCTGACCGGCGACGGCAAGGTCGTGGCGCTCGACGCAAAGCTCAACTTCGACGCCAACGCGCTGTACCGGCATCCCGAGATCGTCGAGTTGCGCGACCTCGACGAGGAAGATCCGGCCGAGATCGAGGCCTCGAAGTTCGACCTCGCGTACATCCAGCTCGACGGCAACATCGGCTGCCTGGTCAACGGCGCCGGGCTGGCGATGGCGACGATGGACACGATCAAGCTGTTCGGCGGCGAACCCGCGAACTTCCTCGACGTCGGCGGTGGCGCGACGACCGAGAAAGTCACCGAGGCCTTCAAGATCATGCTGCGCAATCCGAACCTGAAGGCGATCCTGGTCAACATCTTCGGCGGCATCATGCGCTGCGACGTCATTGCCGAGGGCGTGATCGCCGCCAGCAAGGCGGTCGGCCTGAAGGTGCCGCTGGTCGTGCGCATGAAGGGTACCAACGAGGAACTCGGCAGGAAGATGCTCGCCGAGTCGGGCCTGCCGATCATCTCGGCCGACACGATGGCCGAAGCGGCGCAGAAGGTCGTCGCCGCCGCCCGCTGACACGGAGACAGAGCATGTCGATCCTGATCAACAAGGACACCAAGGTCATCACGCAGGGAATCACCGGCAAGACCGGCCAGTTCCACACGCGGATGTGCCGTGACTACGCCAACGGCAAGGCCGCGTTCGTCGCCGGCGTCAATCCGAAGAAGGCCGGCGAGGACTTCGAAGGCATCCCGATCTTCGCCAACGTGAAGGAAGCGCGCGCGAAGACCGGCGCGACCGTCTCGGTCGTCTACGTGCCGCCGGCGGGCGCGGCCGACGCGATCTGGGAGGCGGTCGAAGCCGACCTCGACCTGGTCATCTGCATCACCGAAGGCATTCCGGTGCGCGACATGATCGTCGTGCGCGACCGCATGCGCCGCGAGAACCGCAAGACGCTGCTGCTGGGGCCGAACTGCCCCGGTGTGATCACGCCCGACGAGCTGAAGATCGGGATCATGCCGGGCCACATCCATCGCAAGGGGCGCATCGGCGTCGTGTCGCGCTCGGGCACGCTGACCTACGAGGCGGTCGCGCAGCTCACCGCGCTCGGGCTCGGGCAGTCGAGCGCGGTCGGCATCGGCGGCGATCCGGTCAACGGCCTGAAGCACGTCGACGTGCTGCGGCTGTTCAACGACGACCCGGACACCGACGCGGTGGTGATGATCGGCGAGATCGGCGGCTCCGACGAGGAAGCCGCCGCCGAGTGGGTCAAGGCCAACATGAAGAAGCCGGTGGTCGGCTTCATCGCCGGCGTCACCGCGCCAGCGGGCAAGCGCATGGGCCACGCCGGCGCGATCATCTCCGGCGGCAAGGGCACGGCACAGGAGAAGCTCGCCGTGATGGAAGCCTGCGGCATCCGCGTGACGAAAGACCCGTCGGAGATGGGCAAGCTGCTGAAGAGCGTGCTCTAGGGACGCAGCGGCATGGACGCGGCGATCGAGTTCCTGACCACGATGCACTGGGGGGCGGTCCTCCAGATCATCATGATCGACATCCTGCTGGGCGGCGACAACGCGGTGGTCATCGCGCTCGCATGCCGCAACCTGCCCAAGCAGCAGCGGATGAAGGGCATCCTGTGGGGAACCGCCGGCGCGATCGTTCTGCGCGTGATCCTGATCGCGTTCGCGGTGGCGCTGCTGAAGGTGCCGTTCCTGA
>DAORSF010000235.1:0-4354 GCA_035443405.1 Burkholderiaceae bacterium
ACCTTCGGCGCGCAATGACGATCTCGCGCGGCGACTGGTCGGTATTCGTCACCCGTCCGCTGTCGGCCACGCTGCTGGCCATCGCCGCGGTGCTGCTGGTGATCGTCTTCATGCCGGCGATCGCGAAGAAGCGCGACGAAGCGTTCGCCGAGGAAGAGACCTGAGCGAGACGAGGTCGGTCGTGGTCCCTTCACCGACGGTGCTGGCTTTCGACGTCTTCGGGACGGTCGTCGACTGGTACGGATCGATCGAGCGCGAAGTCGACGCGCTGGGCCTCGGCGTCGACGCCGGCGCTTTCGCGCTGGCCTGGCGCGCCGGCTACCGGCCAGCGATGGCACGCGTGCGCAGCGGTGAACTCGGCTGGACGAAGATCGACGCGCTGCACCGGATGATCCTCGACGACGTCGTCGAGCAATTCGGCATCGGCGACCGGCTCGACACGGCGGCACGGCGCGCGCTGAACCTCGCATGGCACCGTCTCGATCCCTGGCCCGACGCGGTCGAGGGACTGAGCCGGCTCAAGCGCCGCTACATGCTGTGCACGCTGTCGAACGGCAACCTCGGACTGCTCGCCGACATGGCCAAGCGCGCCGGCCTGCCCTGGGACCTGATCCTGTCGGCGGAGGTGTTCCGGCACTACAAGCCCGACCGCGAAGCCTACCTCGGCGTGTGCGAGGTGTTCGACCTCGAGCCGGCGCAGATGATGCTGGTCGCCGCGCACCACGACGACCTGGAAGCGGCGCGCGCCTGCGGCTGCCGCACTGCGTACGTCGAGCGGCCGCGCGAGTTCGGGCCGACGATCGCGCAGGACGTTTCGCCGCGCCCCGGCAACGAGTTGCACGCGTCCGACCTGCGCGACCTGGCACGGCAACTGGGTTGCTGACGCGATGATCGCTCCGTTCGACTGGTCGGCGCACTACCCGAGCGCGCGTGCGCCGGTGTTCGCGCGCAACGTCGTCGCGACCTCGCAGCCGCTGGCCGCGCAGGCCGGCCTGCGCATGATGCTCCGGGGCGGCAACGCGGTCGACGCCGCGATCGCGGCGGCCGCAGCGCTCGCCATCGTCGAACCGGTGTCCTGCGGACTGGGCAGCGACGCCTTCGCGATCGTCTGGGATGGCAAGACGCTGCACGGGCTGAACGCGTCGGGTCCCGCGCCGGCGGCTTGGGACCCGGCCTATTTCCGCCGCAGGCATGGGGGCGCGGTGCCGATGCGCGGCTGGGACAGCGTCACGGTCCCCGGCGCGATCGGCGGATGGGTCGCGTTGCACGCGAGACTCGGCAAGCTGCCGTTCGCCGAACTGATCGAACCCGCCATCGAACTGGCCGAGCGCGGCTTTGGCGTGACGCCGATCGTGCACCGCAAGTGGACCGCACAGGCGCCGCTGCTGAAGGAGATCCCCGGTTTCGCGCAGGCGTTCCTGCCCAGGGGCCGCGTCCCCGCGATCGGCGAGCGATTCGTGTTTGCCGACGCCGGCGCCACGCTGCGACGCATTGCCGCGACGCACGGTCGCGACTTCTACGAAGGCGAGACCGCCGCGGCAATCGTCGCGCACGCTCGCGCGCACGGCGGCGCCATGACGCTCGACGACCTGCGCGGCTTCGCGCCCCGCTGGTGCGGCACCGTCTCGAAGGACTACCGCGGCTACACGCTGCACGAGATCCCGCCGAACGGCCAGGGCATCGCCGCGCTGATGGCGCTCGGCATGCTGTCGCACTTCGACCTCGCGTCGCTCGCGCCCGATTCCGCCGAGTCGCGGCACCTGCAGATCGAGGCGATGAAGGCGGCGTTCGCCGACGTCCATCGGTGGGTGGGCGATCCCCAGGCGATGACCGCCGTGACCGCGTCGCAACTGCTCGACGACGCCTATCTCGCACAGCGCGCCGCGCGCATCCGCCGCGGCCGTGCCGGCGCATTTGGGCACGGCCTGCCGCCGGCCGGCGGAACGATCTACCTGAGCGCCGCCGACGAGCGCGGCACCATGGTGTCCTTCATCCAGTCGAACTACATGGGCTTCGGCTCGGGCGTGGTCGTGCCCGGGATCGGCGTGTCGCTGCAGAACCGCGGGCACGGCTTCGTGGTCGAGGACGGGCACCCGAACTGCGTGGCGCCCGGCAAGCTGCCGTTCCACACGATCATCCCCGCGTTCCTGACGAAGGACGGACGGCCGCAGATGAGCTTCGGCGTGATGGGCGGCAACATGCAGCCGCAGGGCCACGTGCAGACGCTGGTGCGCATGCTCGATCATCGGCAGCATCCGCAGGCCGCCTGCGACGCGCCGCGATGGAAGGTCGGTCACGAACTGTCCGTCGACGTCGAGGCGACGATGGAGCCCGGAGTCGTCGAAGAGTTGAGGCGGCGCGGCCACCGGATCGAGGGGCTCGCCGATCCGTACATGGATTTCGGCGCGGGCCAGTTCGTCTGGCGGCTGGACGCCTGCGCCGACGACACCGGTACCGTCGGCGCCGACTACGTCGCAGCGAGCGACAGTCGCCGCGACGGCGCCGCGGTCGGCTTCTGAGCAATCCGGGCGAAGCATCCCGACCCGATTTCCATTATCGTCACGTCTGCCGCGAGCCGGGACCTCGCTCGCGGCGCCCGCGATGCCGCGTCGGCGAGCAACGACGCCGGCATCCCCTGATCGAGGAATCCGCAGATGACGAACAAGCACTACGAGCCGGTCGCGCCGCACAAGGTGGCCTTCCTCGGCCTCGGCGTGATGGGCTACCCGATGGCCGGTCACCTGAGGCGCGCCGGCCACGCGGTCACCGCGTACAACCGCACCGCGTCGAAAGCCGACCAGTGGGCCGGAGAATTCGCATCCGGGGGCTCCGGCGGCGCCACGGCGGCCACGCCGCGGCAGGCCGCGCACGACGCCGACATCGTGTTCGCGTGCGTCGGCAACGACGACGACCTGCGCTCGGTCGTGCTCGGCGAGCACGGCGCATTCGCGGGCATGAAGCCCGGCGCCGCGTTCGTCGACCACACCACCGCGTCGGCCTCGGTCGCGCGAGAACTGCACGAGGCGGCGAAGCATCGCGGCCTGCACTTCGTCGACGCGCCGGTGTCGGGCGGCCAGGCGGGCGCGGTCAACGGCCTTCTGACCGTGATGTGCGGCGGCGAGCAGGCGGTGTTCGACCGCATCCGGCCGGTCGCGATGGCCTTCTCGCGCGCCTGCACGCTGGTCGGCGGCCCCGGCGCGGGCCAGCTCGCCAAGATGGTCAACCAGATCTGCATCGGCGGACTGGTGCAGGGGCTCTCCGAGGGCATCGCCTTCGGCCTCGCCGCGGGCCTCGACATGAAGCTGGTGCTCGAGGTCATCGGCAAGGGTGCCGCGCAGTCCTGGCAAATGGACAACCGCGGCAGCACGATGGTCGACGACAAGTTCGACTTCGGTTTCGCGGTCGACTGGATGCGCAAGGACCTCGGCCTGTGCCTCGACGAAGCGAAGCGCAACGGCGCGCCGTTGCCGGTGACCGCGCTGGTCGATCAGTTCTACGGCGACGTGCAGCGCATGGGCGGCGGTCGCTGGGACACGTCGAGCCTGATCCGGCGACTGCGCAGGGCGCCCTGAGCGGGCCGCCCGCCTCCGATGCGGCCTCCCCGGACGATTGACGACCACTGACCCAAGCAAGGATCTTCGATGGCCTACCAGACGACTGCCTCCGGGCTGCAGTACGACGACGTCACGCCGGGCAACGGCGACGAAGCGCGCGCCGGCCAGCACGTCCGCGTGCACTACACCGGCTGGCTCTACGAGAACGGCCAGTCCGGCCGCAAGTTCGATTCGAGCAAGGACCGCGGCGAGCCGTTCTCGTTCCCGCTGGGAGCGGGCCACGTGATCCGCGGCTGGGACGAAGGCGTGGCCGGGATGAAGGTCGGAGGCACGCGCCGCCTGGTGATCCCGCCGCAGCTGGGCTACGGCGCACGCGGCGCCGGCGGGGTGATTCCGCCGAACGCGACGCTTCTGTTCGAGGTGGAACTGCTGGGCCATGATTGATTCCCCGCCCGGCTCGCCGCGCCTTGCCGCCACGAGCAACTTCATTCGCGCGGCCATCGACGAGGACCTGCGCCTCGAGAAGTACATCGACCGCAGGTGGAGCGGCGAACCCGGCACGGCCGAGCGGCACCGGGACGCCCTGCCGGACCCGGCCGCGATCCGCACCCGCTTCCCGCCCGAGCCGAACGGCTACCTGCACGTCGGCCACGCCAAGTCGATCTGCCTGAATTTCGGGCTGGCGCGCGACTACGGCGGGCGCTGCCACCTGCGCTTCGACGACACCAATCCCGAGAAGGAAGAACAGGAGTACGTCGACTCGATCGTCGACGCCGTGCGCTGGCTCGGCTTCGAGTGGC
>DAORSF010000236.1:0-4338 GCA_035443405.1 Burkholderiaceae bacterium
CGATCAGCGGCTTGATCACCGCGTGCAGGTCGTCGACCTTGCCCAGGCCGTGCGGCGCCGAGCCCATCAGGATGCCGTAGTAGCCGGCGACGCCGAGCAGGCCGAGCCCGACCACCAGCATGCCCGTGATCGCGCCGCCGCGGAACGCGACCGCGAGCGCCTCGCCGATCCCCTTGGTCGCGGCCTGCGCGGTGCGCACGTTCGCGCGCACCGAAACGTTCATGCCGATGTAGCCCGCGGCGCCGGAGAGGATCGCGCCGATCGCGAAACCGATCGCGGTCGGCAGGCCGAGGCCGGGCACGAACCAGATGACCAGGAACAGAATGATGCCGACCAGCCCGATGGTGCGGTACTGTCGATTCAGGTAAGCCTTCGCGCCCTGCTGGATCGCCGCGGCGATCTCCTGCATTCGCGCGTTGCCCGCGTCGAGGGACAGGATCCAGCGGCTCGAAACGATGCCGTAGATCACTGCTGCCAGCCCGCAGGCCAGGGCCAGCCACAGACCTGCCGAGGTCGCAGTCATGAGTGAACCTCCATCCGTATTGCTTGTGTTTGAAGACGAAAGGGAACCGGAACCGGTGTGACGCGGCCGAGAGTTTACTTGAGCGCGTCGAACGCGCGAGCGGCGATGTCCTCGACGCCGCCCAGTCCGGAGATGCGGCGGTAGGCGGGGGCGGCCGGATCGCCGGTGCTCTCCCAGGTGCGGTAGTAGTCGATCAGCGGGCGGGTCTGCAGGTGGTAGACCGCGAGTCGCTTGCGCACCGTGTCTTCGCGGTCGTCGTCGCGCTGCACCAGCGGATCGCCGGTCGGGTCGTCGCGGTCCGGTGACTTCGGCGGGTTGAATTTGACGTGATACGTGCGGCCGCTCGCCGGGTGCACGCGTCGTCCGCTCATGCGATCGATGATCTCGCCATCGGGGACGTCGATCTCGAGCACGAAATCGATCCGGACCCCTGCGGACTTCATCGCGTCGGCCTGCGGGATGGTGCGCGGAAAGCCGTCGAACAGGTAACCCGGCTGGCAGTCCGGAAAGCGCAGGCGTTCCATGACGAGCTTCACGATGATGTCGTCGGACACCAGCGCACCGGCATCCATCACCTTCTGCACGGCAAGGCCGGTTGGCGTCCCGGCGTTGATTGCCGCGCGAAGCATGTCGCCGGTCGAGATCTGCGGAATGCCGAACCTGCGGGTGATGAAGGCGGCCTGCGTGCCTTTGCCGGCGCCGGGCGGGCCGAGAAGAATCAAACGCATGGATGTGCCTGAAGGTGTGATCGGATCGCGGCAACACGTCGGCAGGGTGTCGGCCATGCGCCGGCAGCGCGATCGACGCTCGCAGACCGGGGCGGCCCGCGCCGGCCACCGCCCGCAGAGCCGGCAAAGCGTACCGTCAAAGTCGGCTTCCGGTCAATTTGACGCGCACGAGCCCCCGACGTCGACGCCGGCGATCGGCGCCTGCCCGCTGCGGTCAGGGTTCCGCGCGACCGTGCGCCGCCTCGGCAGCCAGCGCGGCGCGCGCGCGCTCGAGGTCTGCGGCGGTGTCGACGCCGGGCGGCGGCGCATCGGCCGTGATCAGCACGGCGATCCGGTAGCCGTGCCACAGCGCGCGCAGTTGCTCGAGCGATTCGAGCGCCTCGAGCGGCGAACGCGCGAGTCCGGGGTACGCGTCGAGGAACGCGGCACGGTACGCATAGAGCCCGACGTGGCGCAGCGGCAGGCCGGCGCCCTGCAATCCCGCGGGCAGCTCCACGGGAAGCCGCGCCGGAAAGTCCGCCAGCGCGTCGCGCTCGAACGGGATCGGTGCGCGCGAGAAATACAGCGCGCGCAACTCGCGGTCACAGACCACCTTGACCACGTTCGGGTCGAGGAACTGCGCGACGTCGGTGATCGCGTGCGCGGCGGTCGCGATCGCGCAGTCCGGCGACGCGGCGAGCCGCCCCGCCACCGCGCGCAGCAGCGCCGGCGGGATCAGCGGTTCGTCGCCCTGCACGTTGACCACGATCTGCGTGTCGCGCAACGCCAGCCGGCGCGCCGCTTCGGCGAGACGGTCGGTGCCGGACGGGTGGTCGGCGCGCGTCATGATGGCCTCGAATCCGGCGGCGGTCACGGCGTCGGCAATGCGCGCCGAGTCGGTCGCGACCGCGACGCGTGCGGCGCCTGCTGCCGCGGCGCGTTCGGCCACGCGCACGACCATCGGTTTGCCGCCGAGGTCGGCCAGCGGCTTGTCGGGCAGGCGGGTCGATGCGAGGCGGGCGGGGATCAGCGCAACGAAGTCGCTCGCCTCGGCGTCGGCGGCACCGGCGCCCCGTGCGGCGACGTGCCGGCCGCGCGACGGATCGGCTCGCTGCGTCATCGACGCGCGCCGGATCAGTCGGCGTCGCCGAGCTTGCGCGCTTCGTCGGCCAGCATTCGCGGGATGCCGTCGCGCACCGGAAATGCGAGCCGGTCGGCGCGGCACACCAGCTCGCCGTCGAGCGGCGAGCCGTCGGCGGCGGCGCCGCCGCGCTGGTGTTGCAGCGGCCCCTTGCATAGCGGGCACACCAGGATCTCAAGCAAGCGTGCGTCCACGGATCGTCTCGGTCAGCCAGTCGATGAAATCGGGCTCGGGCACCGCGCGCACTTCGAGTGCCCAGCAGCGATCGTCCGCCCACGCCGCGCATTTTACGGCGTCCTTGCCGGTCATCACGACGAACGCTTCCGGGAGCGCGGCGAGCGCGGCCGGTCGCAGCGTCGCGTGGTCGCCCAGCGCGATGCAGCGCGGACGCAGCCCGAGCCCGCGCAACGCGTCGAAGAAGCGCTGCGGCGCTGCGGTGCCGGCGACCGCGACCAGCGATCGTCCGCCCACGCGCTGCGCGAAATCGACGGCCGCGACTGGCGCGGCGCTTGCGTCGACGGCGACGAAGCGCACCGGTTCGACGCGAAAGCGGTACTGGCGCGGGTGCGGGATCGGCGCGGCGGCATCGCCGTTGAGGACCAGCGCGTCCATCGACGCGAGCTGTGCCAGCGGAGCGCGCAGCGGCCCGGCAGGCAGCAGCCGGCCGTTGCCCGCGCCGCGCTCGTCGAAGACCACCAGTTCGACGCTGCGCGCCAGCCCCGCGTGCTGCAGGCCGTCGTCGGAGATCACCAGGTCGAGTTCGGGATGCGCCGAGCCCAGCAGCGCCACCGCCTCGGCGCGCCGGCGCGCGGCGGCCACCGGCACTCCGGTCGTCTGCGCGAGCAGCAGTGGCTCGTCGCCGGCCTGGGCCGGGTCGTCGCCGGCGCGCACGAGCCGCGCGTCGCTGCGTACGGCACCGTAGCCGCTCGCGACGATGCCGGGCCGCAGCCCCTTGCCGAGCAGTGCCGTGGCGATCGCCGCCACCAGCGGCGTCTTGCCGGCGCCGCCGGCGACCAGGTTCCCGACCACCACCACCGGCGGCCGGGGAGCGGGCAATGCACGCAGCCGCGCACGCCGTCCGCTTGCGACCGCCGCGGTCAGCGCCGAAAGCGGCGCCAGGCCGGCGCGCAGCGCGCGCAGCGCGAGGCCCGGATCACCGGCGTACCAGAGTCGCTGCAGCAGCGATTCGAGACCTCTGCGCAGCGCGGGGCTCATCGAAGCGTGGACCGGTCTCGCCGCGCGCGCGACCGTTCAGCGCCCGCCCGCCCGTCCCGGTGCGGCCCGGGCCGAGCCGCCGCCCGAGCCCGCCTGGGCCGCGAAGGTGACCTTCGCGACACCCGCCTGGCGCGCCGCCTCGAGTACGCCGACGACCGCCTGGTGCGTGGCGCCGGCGTCCGCGTAGATCACCAGCACCGCGTCCTTGCGCTCGGCCGCCGCGCGGCGCAACTCGTTGGCGAGCGACGGCGCGGCGACGAATTGCGGGTCGCCGGCATCGAGCATGTAGCGGCCGTCGCTGGACACTGCCACGACGATCTCGTTCGGCCGCTCGGCCGCCTGTTCGGCGTTGGCGCTGGGGAGGTCGACCTGCAATTCGGTGAACTTCGAGTACGTGGTGGTGACCATCAGGAAGATGAGGATCACCAGCAGCACGTCGATCAGCGGAATGAAGTTGATCTCCGGCTCGTCGCGCCGGATGCCGCGGCGGAAGTTCATCGCTGCTGGCTGCGCAGCGTATCGGCGAGTCGCAGCGACTGCTGCTCCATCTCGACCAGGTAGCTGTCGACGCGCGCGCGAAAGTGCCGGTAGGCGATCATCGCCGGGATCGCGATGATGATCCCGAGCGCCGTGTTGTACAGCGCCACCGAGATGCCGTGCGCGAGCTGCTGCGGATTCGCGACGCCGGTGGGCGCCTGCGAGCCGAAGATCTCGATCATGCCCACGACGGTGCCGAACAGGCCCATCAGCGG